>JAOAEI010000001.1 GCA_026416875.1 Caloramator sp. | reverse complement strand
GAAGAATTTTAGATGCTTGGAACTATCGAAAAAAGGTTATAGAAACCACATGCTGTAGAGTAGTATTTGGTGAGGCTGATTTTCTTCCTGCCCTTATAGTCGATAAATATAGCGATTATCTCGTCCTTCAGACCCTTGCCCTTGGAATTGATAAATACAAAGATGTAATAGTAAAGGTTTTAAAGGAAATATTCAATCCAAAGGGCATATATGAAAGAAATGATGTTCCTGTTAGAGAACTTGAAGGGCTAAATCAACAAAAAGGATTTTTAACAGAACCCTTCGATACTACAGTAATCACCGAAGAAAACGGTGTCAAATTCTATGTTGACATAGAGAACGGACAAAAGACAGGTTACTTCTTAGATCAAAAGGAAAACAGAGCTGCAATTAAGGATATAGTTAAGGATGCCGATGTTTTAGACTGTTTTTGCCATACCGGCTCATTTTCTCTGCACGCTGCAAGATATGGTGCAAAAAGCGTTCTTGGAATAGATATTTCTGAACATGCAGTTGAATTTGCAAGAAAAAATGCCGAGCTTAATGGCTTTCAAGATATATGTAAATTCGAAACCTACAATGCCTTTGATGTTCTCCATCCATGGTCAAAGGAAGGCAGAAAATTCGACGTAGTTATCCTTGATCCACCTGCCTTTACAAAGAGTAGAGATACCGTAGAAAACGCAATGAGGGGCTATAAAGAGATAAACTTAAGGGCTATGAAGCTTTTAAAACCTGGAGGATTTTTAGTTACAGCCTCCTGCTCACATCATTTAACTCCAGAGCTTTTTTATCAAGTTATTATGGATGCAGCAATAGATGCCAAAAAAACTATAAGACAAGTTGAATATAGAACCCAATCAAAGGACCATCCAATCCTCTGGAATTCCGGTGAAACCCTCTATTTAAAATTCCTCATACTTCAAATAATATAGGCTGCACCAAGGTGCAGCCTTATATTTTTACTATCCTTCCATCCTTAAAAACTGGAACCACATCCAATATATCTTCCCTAAAGCAATATTCAATATCCTCTTTACCACCTATAGAAATTAAATAATTATAATGTCCTGCATGTTTTACATATTCTAATGTTTTTTCTTTATAATCCCTATAGGCAATATAGGCAGCAGTTGAGATATCGTCAAGATTGTAATTTCCAAGTCTTAATAATTCATATATTATTTTTCCTGCACATATAAAATCGTCTAAAGAAAGCTTACCATAAGTTCCTGCACAAACTATTGCAATATCCCTTTTATCCTCAAACACTTTTTTGGCAAGCGACCTCCCGTTGAGCATACATCCAATATAAATATTTTTAGCATTAAATGCCTTATATATTGCCTTAGTTCCATTAGAGGTTGTAAAAACTATATTTTTGCCATCAACATATTCTCTTTTATATTCAAGGGGCGAATTTCCAAAATGAAAACCTTCAATTTTTAACCCCTTTCTTTCTCCTCCTAAGAGATATCCTTCCTCCTTAAACTTTAATGCATCCTCCACCTCTAACACTGGGAAAACCGTCGCTCCATTATAAACAGCCGTTGTGATAACCGAAGTAGCTCTTAAAACATCTATTACAATTACATCTCTATCCTTTAAAAATTCCTTATCAACATCATTTACAGAAGGGAATAGAGTAATATTCACGTTATTACCTCCTTATAATAAGAGAAAACCCCTTTTAAGGGGGTTATTTTACTTTATAATTTAAAACTGTTTTTCTTGAAATCAACTTGGTTTCAACTATTACTTTTTGTTTTTTGTCAGTTTTTCCGCATATCTCATCAATAACAAGTCTTGCTGCTTCAAATCCTAACTTATACGCGTTAATATCTATAGAACTCAATGGCGGTGTTGCATGTTCTGCAAGGGGAATATTGTTAAAACTCAATATCGATATATCTTGAGGAACCTTGTAGCCAAATTCCCTAGCAGCCCTTATAGCTCCAAAGGCCATTAAGTCATCTGTAACAAGAACTGCTGTAGGTGGATTAGGATTAGATAAAATTATTTTCATGCAGTCATATCCACCCTGCTGAACGAAATCGCTAGAGGTTAATAATGTTTCATCAAGTTCTATTTTATTCTCAATTAATGCCTTTTTGTAACCCTCAAATCTATCAAGGGAAACTACAAGATTTAAAGAACCATTTATTAGGCCAATTCTTCTGTGACCTTTCTTTAT
Source organism: Caloramator sp. (assembly GCA_026416875.1). Classification (GTDB taxonomy): domain Bacteria; phylum Bacillota; class Clostridia; order Clostridiales; family Caloramatoraceae; genus Caloramator. The sequence goes on along the minus strand of JAOAEI010000001.1, from coordinate 62,004 downwards.
CAAAAAATTTGTTGCTTCATAGGCAGCTTTAACGTTATCATTATCTACATAGTTTATTTTTTCATCATTATAGGGCCTTCCTATCATAGAAAAAGGAAGATTTAGCTCCATAACTTTGTTTAAAATCGCATCATTTACCCTCGAATACATCAAAATAAGACCATCTACTCTTCCGCCAAAAACGATGGAATTTAAAGATTCCATCTGCTCCTTTTCCGTATTTCCTGTAGTTAAAAGCAGGCAGTATTCTTCATCATGGGCACACTTTGCAATGCCTCTTAATGCTTCTGGGAAGAAGGGGTTCAAAAATACATGTTCTGCAGAACGAGGCATAACTATCCCTATAGTCTTAGTAGTTTTGTTTACAAGGCTCCTGGCAATAGCATTGGGATGATACCCTAATTCCTTCATCGCCTGCCTAACCTTTTCTTTTGTTTTTTCACTAATTCTTGGACTATCAGATATCACTCTTGATACCGTCGATGGGGATACTCCAGCTCTTTCTGCTACATCTTTTATTGTAACCATTACCTTCCCCTACTTTCTTTTTAATTTAAAAATAGAAATAACGGTTCTAAATACAACAGCCTCTTCAAATTTTTTAATATCAAGTCCTGTAATAGCCTTAATCTTTTCAATCCTATAAAGAAGTGTATTTCTATGCAGATACAATCTTCTTGATGCTTCACTTATATTAAGGTGACATCTAAAGAGCTCCTCTGCTGTATTTATAAGCTCTTTATCCCTGTATACATCATAAAAATTCTCATATCCTCCATAAAGGTAAAAATCTATTTTAGATATATCACTCTCAGAAATTATACCATAAAGAATCATTTTATCAATATGGAACGTTCCTTCGTTATATCCTAAATTTTTTGCAAGAAGGCAAGCTGTTTTAGCATGGACAGCTGAATTTTTTATTGTATAATCACCCTTTACCTGCCTTCCGCAGCCTACAAGGACATTATTAGCACCTTCCTGTTTCAATTCCTCAAGTATGGACTCTGCTTCCTCTTCAAAATTTTCAATTTCTTTGACAATATAAATTCCCTCATCATCCTTTACAATCTCTGCCTCGTAACCTTCGTAAATGCTTTCTACTATATTAAAAAAACTTGCAGAACACATTAAATACATGGCTGTTTTATCTAAAAATTTTCCAATCAACTTTTCTTTCGAAACATCGTTTTTTAAAATATATTCAAGGGGCTGCAGAATATCTGCAGCCCCTCTATTCCTATATGAATTAAAATAAAGCTTTACAAGGTTACAGGCATCCTGCGATAATTTACCTTTAATTGACAATATATTGTCAGCTATCCTAATAAATGTTAAGTCACCAATTTCTATATCATCAACATCCTTAAATCCTATATCTTTTCCTTCTTTTAAAACACCATTCCTATCATATAAGCCAATTTCATATCCTAAGGCCAATTGTAAATCATCGCAGAATGACATAAATATCCTCCTTAGCAAATTGCAAGTTCTGTTTCCTTATCAAATACGTGCATCTTATTCATATCAATAGCAAGTTTTATTGTTTCATCAACCTTTGCTTTGCTTGTTGGCTCAACCCTTGCTGTTATATTCTTTCCTTCACATACCACATAAAGATATGTCTCAGCACCCATATGCTCAATTACCTCTACCTTAGCTTCGATTATGCTTTCCTTATGAGCTGTTAAGAAATCTGTGCTATCATCTATATGTTCAGGTCTTATACCAAAAATCACTTCCTTACCAACATAGCCCTTTTGTTCCATCACCTTAGCCTTATCCTCTGGAATTGGAAGTTTTACATTACCAAATACAACGAATAAGTTTTCTCCTTCTTTAACAATCTTTGCATCGATGAAATTCATCTGTGGGCTTCCAATAAATCCAGCAACAAATAGGTTTGCAGGATGTTCATAGATATCCTGTGGTGCAGCTATTTGTTGGATTACTCCATCCTTCATTACAACTATTTTTGTTCCCATTGTCATAGCTTCTGTCTGGTCATGTGTAACATATATAAAGGTAGTATTTAATCTCTTGTGAAGCTTTGAAATTTCTGTTCTCATTTGAACCCTTAGTTTTGCATCAAGATTTGATAGAGGCTCATCCATTAAGAATACCTTAGGCTCTCTAACTATTGCCCTTCCAAGGGCAACTCTTTGTCTTTGTCCACCTGATAGAGCCTTTGGTTTTCTATCTAAAAGATGTTCAATATCAAGTATTCTAGCAGCTTCCCTAACCTTTTTATCAATTACATCCTTTGGAACTTTTCTTAGCTTTAATCCAAAGGCCATGTTTTCATAAACAGTCATATGTGGATAAAGAGCATAGTTTTGGAAAACCATTGCAATATCTCTATCCTTTGGTGCAACATCGTTCATAAGCTTGTCTCCAATATAAAGCTCACCTGATGAGATTTCTTCAAGACCTGCAATCATTCTTAAAGTTGTTGATTTTCCACATCCTGAAGGTCCAACAAGAACTACGAATTCCTTATCTTCAATTTCTAAATTAACATCCTTAACAGCAGTAACATTGCCTGGATAAACTTTATAAACATTTTTTAATACAACTTTAGCCATAAAGATCCCCCTTAAATGTGATACTTTAATATCATCATAACACACAAAAAAAGGCCCTTAAATATATAAGGTATATGAATAAAATATGCAATTTAAACAAAGTTATATTACCTTATGAATCCTTTGGGCATTCTTTTGTTTAGCCTTATTACAATTTTTTTTAGGCATAAAAATTCCAAAAAAGCTTTTTAATTTCTTTTTAAATCTTAGCCATTTAAAATTAATGATTTTAACTTCTTTCCCCCTGTTCATAAACCCACCCCAATTTTTTTCTTATTTATATTATACTTAGAAATTATTAAATATACAATTAAAATTGTTTGATTTGTCTGAATTTTTTATTTTCGATATCAAAAATCCAGTCTCCCTTGAGCCTTTTCTCCTCATCAGTTGCATTAGCCTTTACATCAACGCTAAAAACAAATTCCTTTTCCGATATAAAAAAGGGATCCCTGATATTAAAAACATCACCTTTGAATTGAGAATTTAATGGCATATCAATACTAGAACCATCTTCGCTGTTGTATGCTTTGATTTCCCTTTTCCCCTTTTCATCCTCAACCTCAACTAAAAATTTTTTCCCATCTGGTGAAAAAACTATTAAATTTACTACTTTACCTAGAAAGTAATCTATTGACTTTATTTTTATCTCCCTTTTGCCCTCCTCCTGCTCTTCTCCCTGTTGTGGCTGCTGTGCAGCTTGCCCCTCCTGTTGATCCTGTTGTCCTCCCTGAGCAACCTTAAAGGTTTCTTCCTCAAGTTTTAGCATCCCCAAAAATGAGTCCTTATCAATGCTCGATATAATAATTGTGTCCCCTTCAGGTGATGATCCACAAGGTCCAAATCTTTTTTTAGGGACTTTAAACTTTTGCTCTGGAGTTAACATATTTTGAGCCGATGTAAAATTAGGTAAATCCTCAATAGAAACAAGGGCTTCAGCCTTTGACTTTTCATCCTCTTTTTTATAAAGAATACTTCCCTTTGCAAAATACTCTGTTGATTTTTCCTTTTTAATTTCATCTATCATTAGCTTACTATCCTTAGTAATAACTTTATACTTAAAAACATCCTCAGAAAAGTAAGGAAATTTAGCATAAGAACTAAATATATGAACTGTAAATTCTTCCTCCTCAAATCCTTCCTTTTCTATTTTATAAGCAACTGGCCTTGGCTCCTCCTGCTTAGGAAGAGGTTTGTAGTTTTCTCTAAGCTTTGGGCTGTAATAGGATAGCATTGCATTTAAATCCCTTTGCATTGCGTGGAACATGTAATTATTTAAAAATTCTTCTGCGCTTTTTTTGTCAAGTTTATCACTTTTGACTTCAGTTTTATTTGTATCGGATTTATCATTTTTATCAGGACAACCTGCTATCAAAAATATGGATAAAAGTAAAAATATGGATATAATCCTTTTCATATCATCACCTACCTTTTTTATTTATTTTTCCTCAAAGCATTCATTATTATTAGGTTTTTTTCATAAATATAGTTTTGTAATAATAGTATGGTGATAAAATGAACATATTAAAGATTGCCTTTGTGTTTGTTGGAACTATTATAGGTGCTGGACTTGCCTCTGGTCAGGAGATATTGCAGTTTTTTACCGTTTATGGAACCTGTGGCTTTTGGGGAATAATTTTATGTCTACTTCTTTATATATTTTTTTCTACAATAATAATAGAATTGTCAAGCAAATTTAAGTTTAAATCATATAAGGATTTTTTAGATTTTATATTTGGAAGATTTTCCTTTTTCAGCGATTTTATCTATACTTTTTTTATATTTTCCAGCAATATTATTATGATTTCAGGTTCTGCTACCATGCTCTATGAATATTTCCATATTGATAAAAGAATTTCAGTAATATTCGTCTGTGTAGTAGTTCTTATAATTTCCCTTTTTTCAACCAAGGGTATTATTGAATTTAACTCCCTTGTTGTTCCCTTTTCAACAATTAATATAATAATACTTGGCATTTTAGTATTTTTTTCGGAACAGAATACATTTTATCATGTTATAGATATTTACAGACCCTTTAAAACCAACTGGATAGTATCTTCTGTTTTATATGCCTCCTTTAATATTATGTCTTTAGTTGGAGTTTTTACTCCAATGATGAATGAAATAAAAAATAAAGGAGCCTTTATAAAAGGCTCCATATTAGGGAGTTTGATACTGACATTTATCGCTATTATAATAAATTATTCCCTTTTATGTTATTATCCTCAAAGTTTTAGCAAAGAAATACCAAATATATACATTGCAAGATTTTACGGCAAAATACTTCCCATCAATCTTTTAATAGCTATATGGCTTGAAATGATATCGACTGAAATTAGCGATATTTATTCCCTCTCAAACAGGTTAAAAAGTTTATTAAAGCTTAATTATAGCCAGACAACAATCATAATAATATCAATTTCAATTCCCTTCGCTTTTATCAGCTTTTCCAACCTTATAAGATTAATTTATCCACTTTATGGGATAATCAGTTTAATCTTTTTATTTTTAAGCACATTAAAGGCTTTTTTAGTCCGCTAATTTTGTTTCAATTTTATCCTTAAGCTGAATGTCTTTATCATATAATTTAACTTTTATAGGGCTACCCTTTATCAATTGTAATATTACTTTTTCTTTATTTACATCGACCTTTATAAGTCTTTGTCGGTAGTTTATCTTAAATGAATACCTATTCCAGTTTTTTGGAATCCTTGGATTAAATAAAATTTCATCGCCAAAGGCTCTAAATCCACCAAAGCCAGCTACAATACCCATCCATGATCCTGCCATATTCGCTGCATGGATTCCATCCTTCGTATTTCCATGATGGTCATCAAGGTCCATCCTTGCTGTTCTCATAAAGTAGTCATAAGCCTTGTCTATATATCCTATATCACAGGCAACAATGCTGAATATGCAGGGAGACAAAGATGAATCATGGGTTGTTACCCTTTCATAATATTCATAATCCCTAATTTTTTGCTCTTTTGTAAACTTATCGCTGTGTAAATATAGGGCTAGAACCCAATCAGCCTGTTTACAAACCTGATGCCTATAAATTACAAGAGGATGATAATGTAAAAGTAGCGGATAATTTTCCTTTGGGGTATTTTCAAAATCCCAGACTTTTTTGTTAAGGAAGCTGTCATCCTGGGGATGTATTTTTAACTTCTCATCATATGGAATATACATGTTGTCTGCTGCCTTTTTCCACCTTGCTATTTCCTCTTCATCAAGTTCTATTTTTTCTTTTATCCTTTTAAATTCATCTTTATAATGTTCTTCTAAATATTCTGCTACATAAGCTGCAAAGCTTAGATGGTCCTTTGCCATCAGATTTGTATATGCGTTATTGTTAACGATAGCTGTGTATTCATCCGGGCCTGTAACTCCGTCTATACAAAAGCCCTTTCCCTCAACGTAGTGCCCAATGTCCTCAAAAATCCTTGCAGTTTCAAACAATATTTCTGCACCATACTTTGTTAAAAACTCTTCATCTAAAGTTGCTTCATAATATTTTTTAATAGCATAGGCTATATCAGCGTTTATATGATATTGAGCGGTTGAAGCCGGAAAATAAGCCGAACATTCTTCGCCGTTTATAGTCCTCCATGGGAAAAGTGCACCTTTTTTGTGGGACATTTGCCTTGCCCTTTCCCTGGCTTTATCTAATGTATTGTATCTATATTCCAATAATTTTCTCGCAACTTCAGGTTTTGTGTATATAAACATTGGAATGATATACATTTCTGTATCCCAAAAATAGTGCCCTTCATATCCTTCTCCAGTAAGGCCTTTAGCACCAATATTGGTCTTTGAATCTTTACCTGTTGATTGAAGGATATGGAACATGTTAAACCTTATTCCCTGCTGAAGTTTATCATCCCCTTCGATCTCAACATCTGCACCTTCCCAAAATCTTCTCATATATTCTATTTGATTTTTCTTGATATTTTCATATCCTATTTCAACAGCCCTTTTTAACACCCTATCCTTGACTTTAAAAAGCTCAATGTCATCATAGTCCCTCGTTGTTGTATAAGATATATATTTAATAAATTCTGTCTGTTTATTTTCCATCACATTTATTTCATATTCAATTCCAATTTTAAATTCATCCTCTATGTTCTTTGCTGCATAATCTTGTTCTGTTGTAATCAAATTTTTTGCTGCACATAATAATTTAAAATTTGAATTCTTAGTCCTTGCAAAAATTGAAAATTCATCACCATTTATATTTTTTTCTACTATTTCAATGGATCTTCCTGAAAGTCCTGAACCTACCCTTGGATCATCTTCAGCAGTAAGGTTTTTAACATTTCCATCGATTAACGAAGTTAATTTAACTTTCCCACTAAAATTCAAAGGTCTGATTAAAACTCTTATTGCTGCAAGATGTTTATCATCAAAACTTGCTAGTCTTTCAAAATTAAGCTCTAGTTCCTTACCTGTCTTTGTCCTCCAAACAACCCTTCTTGTAAGTATTCCTTCTTTAAGGTTTAATATCCTTTCATAATCTAAAATTTCTGACTCCATCATATTAAACTCTTCATCATCAACATAAACTTTTACAACCTTTGAATTTAAGACGTTCAACATAGTTTGGCCTATCTCTGGAAAGGCATATGCCTTTTCTCCATATTTTATTTCATGGGTTTCATAGAATCCATTTAAATATGTTCCTTCTACTGTGTATTTTTTATCCTTTAAGCCTTCTTCAAAATTTCCCCTCATTCCAATATAACCATTACCAATTGAGAAAATAGTTTCATTTTTTTGGCTGTCCTCTAAATTAAATCTTTTCTCAACTACCTTCCATTCATCAATAAAAAGCTCATTTTTTATTTCATTCATTGCAGCATCTCCTTTCTATCTATTAAAATTTGGCATGTCATAGGACATGCCAAATTTTTACTTGCCTGCTTTTTGCTTTGCTTCTTCAATCTTTTGATGATACTTATCTAATGTAGCCTTAACGTCTTTGCCATCGATAACTATTTCCTTTAAGGCATCGTTAAGGGCCTTATCAACATCTGCCCAATAAACAAGGTTTGGTCTTGGTTCAGCAACCTTCATAGCTTCGTTGATAGCATCAAAGTATGGCTTTTGCCAATCTTCTACTTGACCGTAGGCATCTGTTCTTGCTGATGGCCAACCAAGCTTTGAAGCAAGCTTTTCTTGAACTTCCTTTGACATTAAGTATTCTATGAATTTAAGCGCAAGTTCCTTATTTGGTGATCCAACTGGTATACCAAGAACGTCTCCACCAAGAACCTTTGAAGCCTTAACTGGCCCTGCAAATCCACCGTAAGCCTTAATTTCCTTCTTTCCGCCGTCCTTAACGATTACGTTAACACCAAATGGCCAGTTAGCTGCAAGATACATTGATTCTTCTGCTATAAATCTGTTGGTTGTGTTCCAATCAGCCTTTAATGAATCTGGTGAAAGGTATGGCCAAAGTTCCTTTAAAAATGTATATGCCTTTATGCTTCCTTCATCGTTAAGAACAAGTGGATCCCCACCTGCTTGTCTTATGAATTCAAATAATTGAACAGTTGTATTTCCGTCAAATACAGCTTTAATGCCTACCTTACCAACGCCTTCTTTCTCCTTTAATGTCTTTGCAACTTGTAATAATTCATCCCAGTTTGTTGGAGGCTTTAGTCCATATTGATTGAATTTAGCCTCATTGTAGAAGTTAATTTCAACGTTTGGTCTAAATGGGAAGAAGTAAAGCTTTCCATCAAATTCACCAACAGTAACAAGTGAAGGAATTATTTCAGCAGGAATTCTGCTTCTGAATTCTGAAATATCTTCAACAAGTCCCTTTTCTACAAGGGGTGCAAGAGCCATATTATCTTGCGCAATAAGGTCTATTTCCATCTTACCTGCTTGTTTCATAGCTTCTAACTTCTTTATAACATCTCCTGATTCAACTTGAATAGCTTCGATTTTGCAGTTGTTTGCTTGTTCGAAGGCTGGGAATATATCCTCCCTCATTACCTTCCATTCCTCTTCACCAAGACCCATTGTAATTCTTAATGTTGCTGGCTGCTGAGCTTCCTTTTTAGCACAGCCTGCGAAAAAACCTGAAACAACAAATAAAGATAAAGTAAGTGCTACAAGTTTTTTGAGTTTCATCAAGATTCCCCCTTTTAATAAGATTATATTAACTGCCTAAGGCAGTTTTTAACCCTTTATAGCTCCCCCAAGATAATCCGATCTTATATATCTTTGTAGTGCAAAGGTGATAATTAATACAGGGATTGTAAGTATGGTTGAGTAGGCTGCCTGTTGGAAAAAACCACCTCTTAATACGTAGTAGTATATTTGAAGGGGCAGTGTTTTAGTTGTAAGGGATAAGTAAAGTGCATAGGTAAACTCGTTCCATGAATTTAGCCATGTAAACATTGCTGCAACTGCAAGACCAGGTGCTGCAACTGGAAGAACTATTTTAAGTAAAGTTCTTAATCTCCCTGCACCATCTATAGATGCTGCCTCCTCAAGATCGATCGGTATTGTTTCAAAGGTTGAAACCAATATCCATGCAATAAACGGCAGCTGCTCTATAAGGTGGGCCATAACAAGTCCCAAATTTGTATCCATAAGGTTCCACTTTAAAAAGGTAACAGATATTGGCAGTGCTATACCTACATTAGGAAACATCCTTGTGAAGAACAATGTTAATATTATTGCATATTTGATCTTCCTATCGAACCTAGAGATCGCATAGGAAGCAGGCGCAGCAATAATCAAGGCTAGAACCATTGTAAACGTCGCAACTATGAAACTCTTATAAAGGGGAGGCCAAAGATTTCCTGACCTAAATACCTGCTCCCAATGTTTAAACTCAAATCTTGTAATTAAAAACTTTGGATGGGATGTTAAAACATCCTCTGGAACAGCAAAGGAAACTCTAAAAAGTATATATACAGGAATTGTCATAAATAAAACTATAAGTATTATTCCAAGGTAGAAGAAAAGTTTACTTATAAATTTTCTACTTTTCACCCTTTACACCCTCCCCTCTATCGACAAATCTAAAGTATAATACCATGAATATTATTATGATAAGTAGCAGTATCGTTGATGCTGCTGCTGATGCATTTAAGTTGTTGTAGGAATATTCATCGTAGGCATAGGTTGCTAGGAATGGAGTTACTCTACCTGCTAAAATTTTTGGAAGTTCAAATATTCTAAATGAATCTACAGCTCTTAATATCATAGTCATTGTAATGGAGGGTTTTAAAAGAGGCAGCGTAACATAGAAAAATGTTTGAGTTTTTGATGCACCGTCGATTGCACTTGCTTCATAAACATCGTTTGGAATCGATTCCAAGCCAGCTAAAAGAAGCAATACTACAACAGGCAACACCTTCCATGAATCTGCAAATGCTATGACGAATATGTTTTTTATACCTCCTGAAGTCCAGGCTATTGGTTTTGTTATTATTCCAAGCTTATATAATAGTTCATTCAGATACCCTTGTGTTCCAAAAATGTATAATAGCGTAACACCTGATACCAATGTTGGAACTCCCATTGGAAGCAATACCAGCGACCTTACTAATCCTTTCCCTTTGAAATTATATTTTAGGACCATCGCAATAAACAAACCTACTACTAATTGAAATGTAAGTCCTACAATTGTAACTGCAATTGTATTGAATATTGCCAAATTAAAATCCTTTTTAGCAAAAAGATACTGATAAGTTGAAAATCCAAAAGCCCCTGTGTTCTTATCTTGAAAACTTAATAAAATAGTCTTTAAAATAGGGACGATTGTAAAACCGAGTATATAAATTGCTAGAGGTAAAATTAATAGAAGTTCAAAATAATACTTTTTGATAAATTTCATCAACTTTCCCCCTTTACTTTACAAGAGCTTCTTTCAATCAATTCAAAATCGAGTTTAACTTCCCTTTCTACATTTTCTTCTTGAAGTATTTTTATGAGCATCTCCATTCCCTTTGCTCCCATCTCGTATCTTGGCTGCTTTATAGTAGTTATAGGAGGATAAAAATATTCTGCAAGTTCTATGCCGTCAAAGCCTACAATTGAAAAATCCTCAGGGACTTTAAATCCATGTTGCATCGCACAGGATGCAGCACCAACAGCCATTGTATCTGAAGCTGCAAAAATTGCAGTAGGCTTGTCCTTTAGTTTTAAAATCTTTAGCATATTTTGATAGCCACTTTTAAACTTGTAGTCACCGTAAAATATGATATTCTCATCAACCTTTAGGCCGCTTTCAATAAGGGCCCTTTTATATCCGTTTATTCTTGGAATTCCAGCATTAGGGTCATCCTTTTTCCCTGCAAGCATAGCAATTTTTTTATGACCTAATTTTATTAAATACTTTGTAGCCTCATAGGCTGCCCTTTCGTTATCTATAGTAACGCTGTAAAATTCACTTCCATCGTCCTTTGTTGCTATTAAAACTATAGGTATATTTATCTTCTTAAAGTCCCTTTTTAATTTTTCGCTTATGGTATTACTAATAAATAAGATTCCATCAACCTTTTTTTCTTTAAGCATTATAAGGGCTTCCTTTTCCTTTTCCCTTTTAAGGTCTGTATTTAAAAGTATTATGTTATATTTATACTCATTTGCTATATCTTCGATTCCTCTTACTATATCAGGATAAAAGGCGCTGGATATATCAGGGATCATAACACCAACAGTTTTTGTGTATTTTACTTTTAAACTTCTTGCAATAGCACTTGGATTGTAATCAAGCTCCTTAATAGCTTCTAAAACCTTCTTCCTTGTTTCCTCAGAGACTGAAGGATGGTTATTTAATACCCTTGATACAGTTCCTAAACCTACTCCTGCTTTTTTAGCTACATCCTTAATTGTAACTGACATATAATCACTCCTTGGAAACGTTTCCTTAATAAAATACTATCATAATTTTCAATAAATTTCAACATTATTATTTTCATAAAAAACAAATTATTATATAATATACATATACTAACTTTTGGAGGATAAGGCATGAAGATACAAAGAAAGCTAATCAGAGATATTTTTTATATTGCAATTTTATTTTTTATGTTTACTTTATTTATATCAAAAAAATATATCATAGACCCTCTTACAACGTTTGAAATGAAAATGGTTCATGATAGAGTAAATAGATTAGAAATATATATTGATAGAAAATGCAAGCTTTTATTTGATATAGCTCAAGATTATGCTAAATGGGATGATACCTATAATTTTGTAGAGACAAAAAATGATGAATATATAAAAAATAATTTTTCCTACGAGGGAATTTTTGATAAAAATGAAGTCAATTTTTTATTTATTCTTGATAAAAAGGGAGATATTCTTTATGAAAGATATCATCACAGCAACTATTATGATGAACTTATCAATAAAACAATAAAGATTAGGATTTTGCCTACAATTAAAGATTATATATCTACTATTCGCAGCGATACAGTTGGAATACAAGCTATAGATAAGACACCTATAATTCTTGTTATCCAAAATATTCAAAACAGTAAAGTTTCAGCATTGAGTAATGGTTATTTTATTATAGGTAAATATATAAATAGAGAAGAAATAAAAAACATAAACAACGAATTAGCAATAAATATAGCCTCCATTGATGTAGTAAACTCAATAAATAACTCCTTAGAAATCAATAACAATTATATTTTCTCCAGCAAAACCTTTTTCGATATATTTAAAAAACCTTCCATAACTTTTAAAGTTAAATTTAAAAGGATTTTCTATACCGAAACGATTAAAAATCTTAAACTGTTTTTCTTGCTCTCACTTATATTAATTATTTCATCGATATTAATTTTTATTAAGCGTTTAAAAGCATCCGTTCTTGATAAAATATTACTCATTAAAAATACAATTAATAAAATATCCGAAACCTCAAATCTTAATTTAAGAATACCAATTACAAAAGAAGACGATGAAATTAGTGAACTTTCAATAGATATAAATTCAATGCTTAATAAATTAGAAAAAACATCAAAGAGATTAAAGGAAAGCCTAGATGATATCTACTACCTTGCATACCACGATAATTTAACCCAACTTCCTAATAGATTAAAGGCTATAAGATATATAGAGGATTTAATAAACGTTCAAAGGCCTTTTCATGTTATTTTGCTTGATATAGATAATTTTAAAAATATAAATGATATGTATGGCCATGATTTAGGCGATGCAGTTTTAAAATATCTATCTAAAAAACTACAAAATAACATAAGAAAAAATAAATTTTTGGCAAGAATCGGAGGAGACGAATTTTTAATCATTGTAGAAAACTTACGAAGCGATTTTCAAATTCAAAATATAGTTAATGATATTATCAATTTATTGTCAAAACCTCTGCTTATAAAATCAGATAAGCTATATATCGAAGCATCTATTGGTATAGCGGAGTTTCCTAAAGATGGGTCTACTCTACAGAGTTTGTTAAAAAATGTTGAAATAGCAATGTATGAATCTAAGAAGAAAAAATTAAAATATCAATATTTTAATTCTGCATTAAACGAAAGGGCCTTAACAAATTTAACTTTAAGCAATAAATTAAAGCAATGCATAGAAAATAATGAGTTTATTATTTTCTATCAACCTATTTACAGTTTAAAAGAAAATAAAGTTTGTGGAGCTGAAGCCTTAGTTAGATTAAATTTAGACAACAAGATCATTCCACCAAGTCAATTTATTCCGATTGCAAGAGAGTTAGGACTACTTCCTGATATAGACAATTTAGTTTTAGCCAATTCAATCAAACAATGTAAAATTTGGATAGATTCAGGCATGAAAGATTTTTCGATTTCAATCAATACATCCTTTAGGCAAATTATAAACGAAAACTTCATAGATTTTGTTAAAAACACCATAACCAAATTTAATGTTCCTCCTCAGGATGTAACTCTTGAAATTACTGAAGAAGAGGCTTTAGAAGATCTAGAGTTGGTAACAGAAATATTAAGTAGAGTAAAAGAATTAAATGTAAATATTGCAATAGATGATTTTGGAACAGGCTATTCTTCTTTAAATTATATAACTAGGCTTCCAGTAGATATATTAAAAATTGATAAATCACTTATAAGCAATATAAATGACAAAAAAAATATCGAAATAATAAAGGCCATTCTTTCTATGGCCAACTCCTTAAAACTGAGTGTTATCGTTGAGGGTGTTGAAAGTGAAGAACAACTTAATATTTTAAGAGGACTAAATGTTGAAAAAATACAGGGGTATCTTATCGACAAGCCTTTATGTAAGGAAGAATTCGAAACAAAATATTTAAAGGGATGCTGAGCATCCCTTTTATTTTTTAAGCATCTCTCCAATTGCCGCAATATTTCCAAGACTTGAAATTGCTTCATTAGGGAGAATAATTTTATTTGCTGGATTTTTAGCCATCTCTTGTAGAGCCTCAACCTGCTTTAGAGCTATAACTACTTCATTTGTTCCTGATTCGATTATAGCCTTATTTACAAGATTTATCGCTTCTGCCTGAGCTTCTGCAATCTTTCTTATTGCCATAGCCCTTCCTTCTGCTTCAAGAAGCTGTGCTTCTCTTTGTCCTTCTGCCCTTCTTATATTTGCTTCCCTTTCAGCTTCCGCTTCTAAAATTTTAGCCTGCTTTAATCCCTCTGCCTTTGCAATAGCACTTTGTTTTTCACCTTCTGCCTGAAGTATTGCCGCTCTCTTATCTCTTTCTGCCTTCATCTGCTTTTCCATCGCCTGCTGAATTTCAGATGGTGGAATTATATTCTTAATTTCAACAGAAAGTATTTTAATTCCATAGGCATCGGTAATTTCATCAACTACCCTTAATAGTTCGTTATTAATTTTATCTCTACCTGATAATACTTCATCAAGGGTCATATTTCCAACGATATTTCTCATATTGGTTATAGTAGAATATATTATACCTGCCTTATAATTTTCGATGTTATAAATTGCTGCCTTTGCATCCATTACCTTATAAAATATTACGTTGTCTATTGAAATTTTTACATTATCTTTAGTGATAACAGATTGGGGTTCAATATCAAGTATTTGTTGCTTTGTTGAAACCTTTGCCCTTACAAAATCAGCAATTGGAATTATAAAATGCCATCCAGGCTCTAAAATTCTATGGAACTGTCCAAATCTTTCAACTACGTATAAATAACCTGTGTTAACAATCCTAATAGAGGAAAATACAACAATTAAAACTATAAATACAATTAAAATTAAAAAAATATTGGCTAAAATATTCATTCTTTATCCCCCTTACTTTTTTGAATTAAAAATTTACTTCCTTCTATCCCAATTATCTTAAAGCCTTCTCCCTTTTTTATAATCGCCCCTGTATTTTTAGCAAGCCAATAAATGCCGTTAATTTTAATATGAGCCTTATCAATTATGTCTTCTTCAGCTGTAAGCTCCATTCCTATATATTCCTCTTCCATCCTTAATGTCCTTTTTACAGTTTTCTTTAATGTCTTTTTAATTAAAGGATAGCTTATTCCTAAAGTTAAAACACTTATAATCGAAAAAACTAAAATCTGAAGTAAATATGAAGCATTAAAAATTAAAGCAACAATGGCAAAAATAGCCCCTACTGTAAAGGCAAAAAATAGATATGCACTGGTAAGGATATCAACAATTATCCCTAAGAGTGCAACTATAACCCAAAAATATAACAAAAAACAAACCCCCTTATGTTTTTTATTTATTATACTTCCAATTTTTGATAATTGAAAATCTAAAAAAACATCATTTTCGTTGCATTTAGATATTATAATCAATATTCATTAGAATATCCTTCATTTTCTTAGTCTATCCCCTTAAAAATCTTTAAAACACATTTTTTTGTGTTTTGTAGTAAAAAAAGTTTATTTAAAACTTATATTTAACATAAAATTAACATAGAATTAACACTCCTTTACTATTAATTTACTATAATTTAACCTGGTGTTAACTTATTTTTAACAACTAATGGAGGTATACTATGAGCTGGAAAAACATATTTGAACTTCTAGGTGGTCTTGGTCTTTTTATTTTTGGTATGAAAACAATGGGGGATGGTCTTCAAAAGGCAGCAGGTAACAAACTCAAAAAAATACTTGAAACCCTAACCAAGAACAGAGTTCTTGCAATTTTAGTAGGAGCATTTGTTACGGCAATAATTCAAAGCAGCAGTGCAACAACTGTTATGACGGTTGGTTTTGTAAACGCAGGGCTTATGAACCTTTTCCAAGCAGCTGGAGTAATCATGGGGGCAAATATCGGAACAACTATGACAGCCCAACTTATAGCCTTTAAACTTACAGATATTGCACCAATTTTCCTTGCTTTAGGTGTAACCATGGTTATGTTCGGAAAAAGAAAAAGAACAAGGGATCTTGGTGGAATAATTCTTGGATTTGGTATGCTATTTGTTGGTATGAAAATGATGGAAAAATCCATGAAGCCATTAACTGAACTTGATGAGTTTAAGAACTTAATAACTACAATAGGACATCACCCAATAATGGGGGTATTAGTCGGTCTTGGAATGACTGCTGTTGTTCAAAGCAGTAGCGCAACAATCGGAATACTTCAAGCCCTTGCTGGACTTAATGCAATGCCCCTTGCTGTTGCCCTTCCAATTCTATTTGGAGATAACATAGGGACTTGTGTTACAGCGCTTCTTGCAAGCATTGGAACAAGCAAAAATGCCAAAAGGGCAGCCCTTATCCATTTAACCTTTAATGTTATTGGAACCATAATATTTATGCTTATACTTCCTGTTGTTGTAAATCTAATACCTGTGCTAGGTGGAGACATTAAAAGACAAATCGCAAATGCCCATACTATGTTTAATGTAACTAATACGATAATACAAGCTCCATTTATTGCTCTGCTTGTTAAGTTTGTTAGCTGGTTAGTTCCTGGAAAAGAAGAAAAGGAAGACGTTATGACATTAGAACATCTTGACAGAAGGCTTTTAGAAACACCATCCATAGCTGTTGGCCAGCTTGTTAAAGAAATTATAAGGATGGGTAAATTAGCATCTAAGAATCTTTCAACCGCAATAGATGCTATAATAAACGAAGATGAAAATGCAATAAAGCAGGTATTCAGCACAGAAGAAGTTATAAACTTCCTTGAAAGAGAAATAACTGCCTTCATGGTTGCACTGTCAAGTACTTCTTTATCAGAAGAACAATCAGAACTTGTGTCAGGGCTTTTCCATGTTGTAAACGACATTGAAAGAGTGGGAGATCATGCGGACAACCTTGCAGAGCTTGCCCAGTATAAGATCGATAATAAGCTCCCATTCTCAGAATCAGCAATATCGCAACTTACTGAAATGTATGAAACAGTTAAATCTGCTATAGATTCTGCAATAGAAGCCCTTGAAACTACCGATTTTATAAAAGCCGAAGAGGTATTAGAAACTGAAGGCAAAATAGACGAACTTGAAAAAAGATTTAGGGATGATCATATTGAAAGATTGTCAAGGGGAATATGCAACCCAGTCAGTGGAACTGTATTCCTTGATATATTAAGCAATCTTGAAAGAATAGGGGACCATGCAAATAATATAGCACAAATGGTCCTTGATCAAAAGGATGAAATTTACGCATAATATTATTAGTTTGTAGCACAGTATATTTCAATATACTGTGCTTTTTTATGCCCTTAATAAATTTTTATTATATTAATTTTTTTAATTTTATGTTTAATAATTTTAATGTCAATATTGATTTTTTTAATATAAATGCTATAATATAATCAAGGATGGTGAAAATATGGGATATAAGATAATAACTCGCTGCCCTGTTTGTGATTCTAAGTTAAAAATTACAAGGCTTAGCTGCAGAAAATGTGGAACAACAATCGAAAGCGAATTTGAACTGTCTAATCTTTCATATCTTACTAAGGAACAGCTGGATTTTGTTGAAGTGTTCATAAAATGCAGAGGAAATATTAAAGATGTTGAAAAGGAGCTTTCCATATCCTATCCAACTGTCCGTTCAAAACTCGACGAAGTAATTTTAGCCCTTGGTTATCCTGTTAAACAAAAATCTGAAAAAGAAAAGGACGTCCTTGATATGCTAGAAAAGGGAGAAATAACGCCCGATGAGGCTATTAAAATGTTAAGGGATTAATTAAAGAGGGGGATATTATGAAGGATGAAATTTTAAGAATTTTAACTATGGTAAATGAGGGAAAAATATCTCAAGAAAAGGCAGCCGAACTTATCGATGCCCTTTATCAAAGGGAAGAAAAAACAAATAGTGATTACGACAGCAGAATTTTAAAGGTTAAAGTTTTATCCCATGAGGGGGACAATGTAAACGTAAACTTCCCAGTAAAGGCAGCAAAGGCAATTTTAAAGGCTACAGGGAAATTTCCAATTCCAATGGAAAATCAAACTGCAAATATAGATATGAATGCCTTGATTGAAGCACTTGATGCCTCTGTTATTGGAAAAATAGTTGATGTAAAAAGTGCAGACGGCGATATAGTTGAGGTTACTATTGAATAGGTGATATTATGAAAATTTTTATAAAAACTTCCAAATCAAAATTTACTATTCCTATAATTTTACCCCTATTTATTATTAAGCTCTCTCTTAAATTAGGTAAAAGGGTTGTAAACAAATACGTTGATGAAGAAGATTTAAAATATCTTAACTCTTTAGATTGGGACGCTATGTGCATAGTCTTTGATGAACTTAAAAAATATAAAGGTTTAGAACTTGTCAATATAATAAGTCACACTGGTGAAACTATAAAAATCATATTATAAAGGGAGGCGGGGAAAAATCCCTCGCCTCCCTTTATATATAAACTCTAATGGGGGAACATTGTAAATCTTAATATAAACAATACAGCTAAAAGATAGATAATAGGGTGCACTTCTTTACTTCTGCCTGTAACTATTTTAACTATTGGATAAAATATAATTCCTGCTGCTATGCCGTTTGCAATACTGTAGCTAAAGGGCATTATAGCTATTGTAAAGAAGGCAGGAAGTGCCTCGGTAAAGTCATTAAAATCTATATCCTTTACTGCTCCCATCATGAGAACTCCAACTATAACAAGGGCTGGAGCTGTAGCCTCCGACGGAACAACTCCTACTATTCCACCAAAGAATAGTGAAAGCAAAAATAAAACTCCAACTGTAAAGGATGTAAGCCCAGTTTTTCCTCCCTCTGAAATCCCTGCTGTAGATTCAACATAGGTAGTTACCGTGCTTGTTCCAAGTAAAGCACCACAAGAAGTTGCAATCGCATCGGCAAGTAGGGCTTTATTCATGTTCTTCATTCTTCCATTTTCATCGAGCATATTAGCCTTTTGTGCAGTTCCTACTAAAGTTCCTATAGTGTCGAACATATCGACTAAGCTAAAGGATATAACAACCATTATAACACTGCTTATTGCACCAACAAGGCCTGCCCCTCCTACCCCTAAAAGTCCTCTAAAATCAGCCTTCATAAAGGTTGGAGCAATGGATGGAGGCATACTTAAAATCTTAACCCCAGCTATATTAGTAATTCCCATTGGGATACCTATTATTGTAGTTGCTATTATTCCAATTAGAATTGAACCCTTTACTCCTCTTGCCATCAATATAGAAGTTATTATAATTCCAATCAAAGTTAAAAGGGCATGTTTATCTGTAAAGCTTCCAAAACCAACAAGCGTTGCTGGGTTATCCACAACTATGCTTCCATTTTTTAATCCTATAAGTGCTATAAAAAGTCCTATACCTCCTGAAATAGCAAGCTTAAGATTTTTAGGAAGAGCATCAACAATCTTTTCCCTTAAAGAAGTTACAGTAATTATGATAAAAAGAAGGCCTGAAATAAATACTGCAGCTAAAGCCTCCTGCCATGTATAACCAAGATTTATACAAACGCTGTAGGTAAAGAAGGCATTAAGCCCCATTCCTGGTGCCTGTGCAAAGGGCACATTCGCATAAAGAGCCATTATAAATGTTCCTATTGCTGCTGAAATTGCCGTCGCTGCAAATACGGAAGCTACAACAGGATCGTTTATGGCATTAAAGCTTGCCGCTGCATCCCCTACGGCTCCTTGGCTATTCATTCCTGCAAACTTGAGTATATTGGGATTTACAAATATAATATAGGCCATTGTAATAAATGTTGTAATACCTGCTAAAATTTCAGTTTTTACATCCGTTCCGGCCTCACTTAATTTAAAAATTCGATCTAGGAAGCCTTTTTTTGTTTTTGCCGCCGTCGTCATCATAGAAACTCCCTCCTTAACAAAAATTGCCATCTAGCTATGGAGAGCTAGATGGCAATACCCCTAGCTCATCCATAGTCGAAGGGTTTACGGCCCCTCGGTAGAAACTCCTAAGCCATATTCTTAGGATTATATGGATGGCCTAAATCACATTCATTATAATATCACGACAATATAAAATAGTCAACTTTTTTATTAAATTTTTATATATAATTTTGCATATTACGAAAATTCCAAAGCTATATTTATAGTATTATTCGTTTAAGTAATCATATTTTCTCCATATACCATTTGTTGCTTTCTACCTCCCATCTAAGTTCTATTGGCTCCTGTCTTCCTTCAACTAAACATATGTAAATATAGCAATCTCGTAGATTTCTCCTTTCCTTAGAGACTTTAATCACTTTGCTTATCTTAATATTGCCCCTGCTGGAGGATATAAACATAGGATTTACGTTATTCTTTTCAAATAAAACTATTGCATCTACAATTTCCCTTATCATCTTCATATCTGTCCACCACCTTTATTATAGGATTGCATAGGAACCCACTCCTTATCAGAAACTATTTTTATCATTTTATGACTTTCATTAGTCAAAAGCTTTGCCCTTATGACAGAATTGTCTCCATATTTTTCTCTAATCAAATCTATACATCGATCTATTTTTTCATATTTTATTTTTTTATAATCATCAAACATGCTTATCTGCTTAAAATCACTACATCTTCTAAGTCCTGTAATTCTAACACCCAAAAGTCTTAGGGGCCTTCCATCCCAAGCTTCCTTAAGTAATTTCATAGAAGATTTATATATTTCGTATGTAATATCTGTAAAAAAACTTAATTTCCTCTGCCTTATTACTGTCGTAAAATCCGAATATCTTATCATAATCTCAATTATGTTTCCTTCAAACCCGTATCCCCTAAGCCTTTTTCCTACACTTTCAGAAAGTGCCATTAAAATCTCAGAAGCTTCATCCATATCAACGACATTTCTGGGTGTAGTTATTGAATTACCTATGCCCTTGATTTGCCTTGAATTAGGATTTACTTTTGAATCATCTATTCCATTTGCAAACTTCCAAAGATATCTACCAACCTTTCCAAACTTCTCTTCTATAACAGATAAAGGCATATTAGCAAGATCTCCTATTGTAAAAATGCCGATATTATTAAATCTTCTCTTCATCCTCCTTCCAACACCGAACAAATTTTCAACTGGAAGGGGCCATATTTTTTCTTTTATATCCTCTGGCTCTATCACCGTTGTAGCATCAGGTTTTCTAAGGTCCGAAGCCATTTTAGCCATAAGCTTACAATAAGAAACGCCTATGCTGGCTGTTATCTTAAGTTCCCTTTTTATCCTTTCCCTTATGGTATCGGCGATTTTTTTAGCATCCCCAAATAGCTTCTCACATCCAGTAACATCAAGCCATGCTTCATCAATACTAAATACTTCAACATCTGGAGTATAATCCCTTAAAATATTCATTACTCTGCTGGAATAATCCATATAATCCCTAAAATGAGGTTTAATAAAAATAATATTAGGGCATAAATTTTTAGCCTCCTGAATCGTCATACCGGTTTTAATGCCAAATTTCCTTGCTTCATAAGAAGCTGTTAATATAATGCCATTTCTCTTATCCTTATCTCCCGCCACTGCAATAGCCTTACCCTTTAGACTTTCGTCTTTAGCCTGTTCAACAGAAGCGTAAAAAGCATTAAGATCCACATGCAAAATCCTTCTCACATCACCACCACCCGAACATTTGTTCGCATTTATATTATACAACTTTTTTTAAAAAAATAAAAGAAAAAAATGAGGCTGATGCCTCATTTTAAAGGTGTATATGGAATTGTAGCAGATTTTGGATATCGAGTTCTATCGAAGCTGTGATCGATTAAAATTTGATTATCGGTAACGTTAAAATATCTATAGGAAATTATATCCATTTCCCCACCATTGATAACAGGATCATCAAAAGTAACATCGACATGATACCATTGCCCATCTAACTTTACTAAATTCCAAGCATGGGGAACCCCATTTGCGAATCCATAAACTATCTTATTCTCAATCCCAGCCATCCTCAAAAGTATATTAAAAGCTGTAGCATATCCGTCACATACAGCAACACCTCTTATAAGGGCTCCATAGGATGTATGGGACTCATCTGGAACAGTATTTTTTATAACATTTGTATAATCATATCTGGTATTGCTTACAAGATAATCATGAATGGCGAGTTCCTTTTCATAATCCGACATATTATCATTAATTATCCTGCTTAAAATATCCTTTGCCTTTATTTCTACATGCTGACGCATATATTTAATGTTATTCCTTGGGAAGGTATAATTTATGAGGACTACAACATTTGATCCAAAGGATACATATCCGTAGGATTTAATATAATATAGTTCTCCATAATCCTCCAAAACCTTAGTTATATAATCAAAAACTATGCTTGGTTTTTCAAATATCATGATATCTGTAAACTGCAAATAAATTCTGTCGTTTAAATTATAAAGTTCATTTTTAATAGCACTGTATAAGTCTAATCTACTTTTTAAAATATATTTTGAACTAGGATACCTATACCGTGACAAATCATTATATCTAAAGGTAAAATCTACTATAACTTGATTTGGAATCAAACTATGCTGGTATACCTTATAGGAAAAACCAGTTAAAAAGAAGGTTGAACTTGATAGATCTAAAGAGTCTATTATGCTTTCAAAGTTATAGTTTTTTGTATATCCGTTTATTTTTATGGATGTTGAAGTAATTCCGTCTTTTATTACATTAAGCAAAATATTATCCAGTTCGCCTCTTGTATTTGCAACATAGCTTGCATCCTTATACTTAATATAAACATAAGTTAAGTTTTTCGATTTCTTTACTGTTTTTACATTCGTTACTATATATTTTGTATTTTTATATGTCAGCATTATTTTCTTCACATTTCCATTTATATTAAATTTTATATAATCATAACCTGATAATTTTATGGTATTTTTTTTGTGTAAAAGAGCATATTTTAATGAATCATAAAACTTGTTATAATATTTATTTGATGATGCCTTGATATCTATATTAAATAAAAAAAAGAATATAAGCAAAATTAAAAATATCCTTTTTTTCAAATTCCCATCTCCTTAAAACATAGGTTTAAAACTATTTTATAATCAAAAAATAGAAGGTTCAACTGGAATTATATAGATAATATCTTTTACATATTTTACTAAATAATTATCACATAAAATACAATTATAATCAACTACTTAAGAGGTGAAAAATGGGAATTTATGTTGATATAGATTTGGATTTTTTAGTAAGGCCCATAAAACAAGAGGGAGAAAATAACAAAAGATTATATAAGGGTGAAGATTGTTCTGTAGATGATATTTATAATTTTGTATCTAACTTACAAAACCACAGTTTGTTAAATCCAAAGGAAAAAAAGTTTTTTACAAATCACAAAAAATCCTATACATACTGGTGGATAAAAAGAAGTCCGAATAATACCGTTATCCACATCGACGCCCACAGCGATCTTTACAGAAATAAACAAAAGGATCTTACCCTATTAAGGGACATAGATATGAACTGCGATGATTATATGTGGTATGCCATTAGAGACGGCTTTGTAAATAAAATTTACTGGGTAATTCCTGATGGTTCATATAATTTAAAGGATGAGAAGGTCTACAAAAAATTCGTCCCTCAAAATCTATTAAAGTCACTAGAAATTGAAGAAAATCTAATCCACTATACCTTTGACGTTTTAACAAGGCTTGGTGAAAAAACTATAGAATATTTTGTGTTAACCTTTGATAAACTTCCCCATTTTGAAGATATAGACCTTTTAACGGTTGCAACATCACCTGAGTTTTACTCCGAAAAGGCAGATGAACATATTTTCAAGGCTTTAGAGCTTTTAGGAGCTAGCAATGAGGAGATCGAAAGGATAAAAAAATTTCACCTTGATATAACAAAAGCACCCTAACGGGTGCTTAAACTATCTTTCTAGGCTCCTCATGTAGGAATTTAACTATTTTGTTGTTTTCATCGACAAGAACAACTTTAGGTTTTAAACTTCTTGCTTCCTTTTCATCGACAAAACAATAGGCCATTATTATTATCTTATCCCCAGGATGAACAAGCCTTGCTGCCGCCCCATTTAGGCAAATGTCACCTTTTCCTCTCTCTCCTTTAATCACATAGGTGTCCAGCCTTTTGCCATTATTTATATTAACTATCTGAACCCTTTCGTTTTCAAGTATTCCTACCGCATCCATAAGGTCTTCATCTATCGTTATGCTTCCTACATAGTTTAAATTGGCTTCCGTAACAGTTGCTCTGTGTATCTTAGACTTTAACATGTTTAAAAGCATAATCATCCTCCTTATGCTCTAACAACTGTATTGTCTATAAGTCTTGTTTTTCCAATCTTTACTGCAAGGGCTATTAAAACTTCTCCTTCTATTTTATCTAACGGCTTTAAATTTTGATTGTCGACAAATTCCACATAATCTATTACAGCATCCTGTGCGGTTTTAATTAATTTTATCATTTCGTCCTTTATCCTTTCTACATCCCTTTCACCATCTTCTATCATTTTCTCCGCAAGCTTTAGTGACTTATAAAGGACAAGGGCTTGCTTTCTTTCATCCTCATCAAGATAGGTATTTCTTGAACTCATAGCAAGACCATCCTCTTCCCTAACTATTGGGCAGGAGACTATTTCTATATCCATATTTAAATCCCTAACCATCCTTTTAATTACTGCAAGCTGCTGAGCATCTTTTTGTCCAAAATATGCCCTTGTTGGTTTTACTATGTTAAAGAGCTTGGTTACAACCGTTGCAACACCCCTAAAATGTCCTGGTCTTGAGGCACCACAAAGTCCCTCCGTTAAGTTTAAAACTTCAACATATGTTGAATAGTTTCCTCCATACATATCATCCCTCTCAGGGATAAATACTATATCACATCCTGCCGCTTCGCATATTTTTTTATCCCTTTCCTCATCCCTTGGATATCTATCGTAATCTTCATTAGGGCCGAATTGCGTCGGATTAACAAAAATACTTACCACAACAATGTCATTTTCTTTTCTTGCTCTTTCAATGAGGCTTTTATGTCCATCGTGAAGATATCCCATTGTAGGAACAAATCCAATAGTCTTTCCTTCCCTTAAAATCTCCTTTGCTTTATTCTGCATTTTTATAACACTTCTTATTATCTCCATCTTTAAACCTCCTAGTAAAGCCTTTTTATTTCTTCCACTATGTCTTTATCAATTTTAAAGGAGTGGGAATCCTCTGGGAAATCTCCCCTTTGAACCTCCTCTATATATTCCTTTATTGCACCTTTAATTTCATCCCCAAGATTTCTATATCTTTTTACAAACTTAGGAATAAAATCGCTGAAAAGCCCTAGCATATCATTTACAACAAGTATTTGCCCGTCGCAATATCTTCCTGCTCCTATTCCAATTGTAGGAATTGAGATGGATTCCGTAATTAGTTTTGCGACCTCATCTGGAACTGCCTCTAAAACAATTGAAAAAACTCCAGCATCTTCTAGGAATTTTGCATCATCTATGAGCTTTTTTATGCTCTCCTTAGTCTTTCCCTGAACTTTAAAACCCCCAAGCATATTCACCGATTGAGGAGTTAATCCGATATGTCCCATAACTGGGATTTGAGCCTTAATTATAGCCTTTACCTTATCTAAAACCTCAATTCCTCCCTCTAACTTAACGGCATGGCATCCCCCTTCTTGAATTAACCTTCCTGCATTTTTAATAGATTCTTCAATTGATACATGATAGGATAAAAAGGGCATATCTCCAACTATAAGGGCATTTTTTGCCCCCCTTGAAACTGCCTTTATATGGTGAACCATATCATCGATGGTTACTGATAGAGTGTTTTCATATCCAAGGGCCACCATCCCCAATGAATCACCAACTAAAATACCATCTATTCCTGCTTCATCCACAAGTTTTGCCATTGAATAATCATAGGCCGTAAGCATAGTAAGCCTCTGTCCTTTTTGTTTTGCTTCTTTAAAGCTGGCTACTGTTTTTTTCATATTTATTCACTCCTTAGTAAAAATTCTATTTCATCAAGCTTTTTCGCCTTTTCAGCATCAGGTATCTTTCCCCTTTCAATTTCAAGGGCAACAAGTCCGAGTTTTTTATAAATATCCTTATACTCCCTTAAACTCTCTAAGTGCATATTTATAGTTTTATGATCTCCTCTAACAATAGGTCCCGTCAAGGCATCCTCTATCCCTTTTTCCTTTATATTTAAAAGAGCGCCCTCCATTAGAGGATAGATAGCATCTATAATAAATTCCTCATTAATTCCACAATCCAAAAGCAAACTTTTAGTAATCTTTGATAGGACAACTAAATAATTTGATGCAAAAACTGCCGCCGCATGATACTTAGCCTTATCCTTCTTGCTTAAAATGAAATATTTAAGCTCCGCCTTATCTAAAAATTCCTTTATATCCTCTATATTTTCCCCTTCTAAGGAAAATATAACTTTGTTTAATTTGTCAAAACAATTTTTATCTGTAAAGGGATATAAGGGATGAAGAGAATATGAATCTACACCTAAGTCCCTGCTACCAATAAAAACATCAGAACTTAGGCATCCGCTCATATGAAATATTTTCTTACCTTTGATATTGAATTTTTTAAGATTTTCCCAAATTTCTGATATGACACCATCCGGAGTCGTTACAAATATGTAATTAGATGCTTCTACAAGCTCCTTAATTGAGAGAACATTAGAGCTCGTAAACTCAGCAGCTTCCCTTGCTGAATCTTGTGTCCTGCTGAAATACCCTGTGATTTTAAAGCCCTTTTCATAAAGATAGCGTCCAAAGGCAGAACCAACCTTTCCAGCGCCAATAAAACCTATCTTCATATAAAACACCTCTTTTTTAAAAGTCCCACTCCAAAAGGATGTAGGCTAAAATTATTTTAGCATTTTTTTTGTATGACAACAATAAAAATTCCCTTTTATAAAGTAAAATATTATTGTAAAATAAATACAGTAAAAGTTTGAGGTGATGATATGAGAAGAAAAAGGAAAAACAAAAATCCTTTAAGATATATAATTCCATTAACATTTATTTTACTATCAATCCTTGCATATTTTCTATTCTTTTTCCCAGTTAACATAGATTGCGGTCTTCTTGCGGAAAAAAAGGAGTTTAAAAATTATTACAGGTTAAAAATAGTTTATGGCGAAAATATAAAATGGGTAAACATAAGGAAAAAGGACTTCATCGAAGCAGCAGCTTATCAAATAAAATTAAAGGGTTTTAGAACTGTATATTTTAAGCCTTTAAAATCGATATCAGGTAAAGTTTATTCTAAGGATATTAATAATCTAAATATCGATGACACTATATATAAAATATCCCAAAATATAAATTATTATATAAAAGACGATGATAATTACAAATTGGCTAAAAAAAGCTTTTTAATAGTTGGACAATCGGCCTATCAATTTATTTTAGATGAAGACACCATAAAAGCAATTATCCTTACAGAACCCCTAATTATAGATAAAATAAGAGTCGGTCTGTCGACCTATAACTTTTCCTCCTATGACCATAACGTTATTACAATTACATCTAAAAAAGGCTTTACCTTATATTCAAAGGACTTTCAAATAAATGTTAAGAAAAAAGAAAATGTAACCTTTAAAGCCTCAGGCAACAAAATTAAAATACTTATTGAATCTTCTAAAGAATCCTATCAAAAAAGAAAAGACATGATAATAACCGATAAAAGGGTTTTTATTACTTCTGAAAATCCTGTGCTTATTACATCATTAAAAAGAGAAAACGGATATACCCCTGAATATTATGGAAGTTTGGAAATATTCCTAAATGATAAAAACCTTAGAATTATTAACGAAGTAAATATAGAGGATTATTTAAAATACGTTGTTCCATCTGAAATGCCTGGATATGGCGGAATAGAAGGATATAAGGTTCAGACAGTTGCAGCAAGAACCTATGCCCTATCTGAAATATTAGGTGGAAGATTTTCAAAACATGGTTTTAACATAGACGATACAACACAAAGTCAGGTTTATAACGAAAGGCCAACAAATGACCTTTGTATCAAAGCTATCGA
This sequence comes from Caloramator sp., assembly GCA_026416875.1. Lineage (GTDB taxonomy): Bacteria > Bacillota > Clostridia > Clostridiales > Caloramatoraceae > Caloramator. The sequence goes on along the minus strand of JAOAEI010000001.1, from coordinate 34,011 downwards.
AGAAACTAAAGGACAGGTTTTAACCTATGAAGGTAAAATTATAGACGCTAAATATTACTCAACCTCCTGCGGTTTAGGTGCAGCATATAATGAAGTCTATCAAGAGGTAAAAGATTACAATCCAAAGCCATACTTGGATTTCAATAATTATACCGACCAAAATATAAACGGAATTTCCTCAGAAGAAGATGCTTCAAAATTTTTCAAGGATTGGACCATTAAAGCCGCAGATTCTTCTTCGCCATACTTTAGATGGAAGATATCCATCGATTATAGCACATTAAATGAAACCATCAATAAAAATATATTAAATAAAAATTTAAAGGACCCTAATAGCATTAAAGAAAAATGGTTCTTAAACATATATAAAAAAGCAACATTATCTGAGAATGGAATAGGGAAAATAAAGGATATTTATATATCAAAACGCAGCAAAAGCGGTGTTCCGCAGGAAATGATTATAGTAACCGATGATAAGCAGTATAAAATAATAGGTCCTTCAAATATAAAATATATTATAACTCCAAAGGAATTTAATATTGAAACTATTTCAGGACTAAAGCTTAAAAATATCAAAAGCCTTCCTTCTCCCTTCTTTATAATAGATAAAGTATATGGACAGACACGCCTAAAAAGTATAACAATATTTGGCGGAGGATATGGACATGGAGTCGGAATGAGCCAATATGCTGCAATGAATCTTGCAAATTCAGGTAAAACATATCAAGAAATTCTAAATTTCTTCTATAAAAATATTAAAATTAGAGACGTGCAAGAATCCGTAAAAAATAGTATAAAATAAAGGCACCCTAAGGTGCCTTTATTCATTAAGCTCAACTGAAGTTTTTTGCCTTATCCTTTCAATTATAACGTTATAATTGAAACCATAATACATAATATATGATAAAACCATCGCAGACAAAGCGTCGTAAACATAATGCTGTTTTATAAAAAGAGTAGATAAAATTATGGAAAAGGATATAAATGAAGATATAATTTTTAATTTATATGAAATATTTTCTTCCCTATTGATATAAACCGCTGCTAAAAAGGAATCTAAAACATGAATACTTGGGAAACAATTATAGGGATTGTCCCTCTTATATATAAAATTTACAGCCCTTATAAATATATCATCTCCTTTAATAGGAGGCCTTGGAACAGTAGTTGGCAGAAAGTAATATATAATAAAACATATAATCATTCCTACAATAATACCAAAAAGAAGCTTAAAATATTTTTTACCGTCTGTAACAGCAAAATATACAAAAACAGCAGCCATATAAATATACCAATAAATATATGGAACTACAAAATATTTATTAAAGGGGATTAAAGAATCTAAGGCTGTTTTAAGGTGAAATACCTTCCCCCTGTAGTTGTTTAAAATAACATAGATCTTTGTTAGTGCCCCAATTGAAAATAGAAACAATAATCTAAAAGCTATTTCCCTATAATTTGTTTTGATTTTTTCCACTATCCTTTCCATAACCATCACCCTAAATTTTCAGCTTATACTATAATATACCACTCATTTTAATTTTGTGCAAACAAAAAAGGCTGACATAGCAGCCTATACAAACATCTTTTTGTATTTATAACCAAGATAAATAGTATAAATTGATGTAAATAACATTATAACCCCCAAAATAGTTGAAGTTATAAAAAGTCCCTTAACGAATTCCAATGATCTTCCATAGGTCTTTGCAAGATCCATTAAGAATACATTAAAATTATTTCTTACAAGATAAGCATTTTTAATAATTATAACTGAGTTTAAAATAGAAATCGGCATTACTGATAAAGCTAAAATAAGTCCGTTTAGGCTTCTTTTTCTCATACCCTTCAAACCTAAAAATATAGGCAAAATCATAAGAAGAGGTAGTAAATATGAAAGATATTGCGGTGCTAATATCATAAAGAGCATGCTGCTTATAGTAAAGCTTAAGTTAATCCTTTTCAGAGGCTTTATGTTATCATTAAAATCATAAACAGCTGCATTACAATATCTTATAAAAAGCTCCAATTTATTTTTAAAATCCTTATCCTCCTTTAATAAATCCTTCCCCATCTTTATAATGCTTTCATAGATTATCTTTTTTTCTTCTTTTATTTGAAGTGTTTTATAGGTTTCCTTTATATCCTCAATATCCTTTAAATATCTATCGCTGTTTTTTAAATTGCTCCTCTGAAGTTTTATTTTAATATCCTCCAAGAGTTTCAATAAATTTTTATCCATATAATCCCTCCAAAAAATGCCTCCCAAAAGGGAGGCATCTTATTATTTACTATGCTTTAAAAGTGAACTTAAAGTAACTAAACAAGCACCTATTATAACACCCCAAGCTAAAATCATGAAGGTTAATGCTGCACCTGACATATTAATCCCTCCTTACGAGGACTTTTCCCTCAATGATTTCCTGTCCATATTTCTTGCCAATATTTCTATAAGCCTGGATGAAACCAACGATTAAAACTGCAAACATAACAAATCTTGCAGATAAAACCCATGGAACAAGCTGTGGTGTTTTTTCAACAAAGCTTGGTATCCACTTGAAATATCCAGCCTTAAAGTAGTCCCTTGTTGAGAATATGAGAAGAATTATTATAGCAACTGGTGTTAAGAATTGTATGAATACATTGTAGAAGGTCTTAGATACCTTCCAGAAGCTTCCTTTATTCATTTCATCAAGGCCCTTTAATCCTAAAAGCCATCCAGTTACTATAACTTCAAGAAGTCCAAGAATTACAAGGAGATAACTTCCAACCCAGTTATCAAGCTCAGTAAGGTATGCAAGCTCTGCAGTCTTAGTAAGAATTGGCTCAAGTCCTACAGGAAGACCAAATATGATGTAGATTATAAATACCAATACTGAACCTACTCTTCTTGGAACTCCAGCTTCCTCTTCAAGGAGGGCAACAAGATAGTTATACATAGCTATAGCACTTGTAAATCCAGCAAAGAATAGTAGCAAGAACCAGAAGGTTCCGAATATTTGTCCTCCCGCCATCTGTCTAAATATATTTGGTAGAGCTATAAAGGATAAACCAACACCTGCTCCCAATCCTTCAGGTCCTAAGAAGGTATAAGCTATTGGAATTGCTATCGTTCCACCTAAAATAACTTCAGCAAGCTCATTTAATGAAACCGTTGCAAGTCCCGAAAGAACTATATCATCCTCAGGCTTTAAATATGATGCATAGTTTTGAATAATTCCCATTCCAAGGGATAATGTAAAGAATATTTGTCCTGCTGCAGCAAGGGCTGCCGTCCAGTTAAGATCCTGCCATCTTGGTGACCAGATATAATTAAGCCCTGCAATCGGTGTCCATTCAGGCTTAACAGGTGCACCAAGGGTTAAGGTTCTTATTATCAATATAATACCAAATACATAAATAGTTGGCATCATGAATTTTGCCCAGGCTTCAATACCCTTTTGAATCCCCCTCATAACTGCAAATCCTAATACAGCAAGGGCAATAAGCCAAAATACCATAACCTTTCCTGGACTTTGGATATACTTTACAAAATATTCCCCAGTATTTATAGCCTTGTCCATATATCCGCCTGTTGCAGTTTCAAAGGCATATCCTAATGTCCAACCAATTATATGGTTATAGTATGAATTAAGAAGAACAGTAACTCCAAGAGCTAAAGCACCAGCAAGTCCACCAAGAATTCTTGCAACTTTTGGGCTTGCACCTTCTCTTGCTTGAAGGTAAACCATTGGTCCTAATGTTCCATGGCCGTATTTTCCGCCGTACCTTCCTTGATTCCATTCAACAAGCATTAGAGGAATACCAAGAAGTATAAGTGCTGCAAAATATGGAATCATGAAGGCTCCTCCGCCGTTTTTTGCAGCCTGGTAAGGATATCTCCAAAAGTTACCAAGCCCTACCGCGTTACCAGCCATTGCCAAAATAAGTCCTAATTTACTTCCCCAGTTTTCTCTTTTTTCGGTCATTTACATCCCCCCTGACAAAATATTAAACTTAAAAATTATAATACTTCATTTTTCAGAATAATTCAATATTTAAAATTTGTAAAATTTTCTTAATTTACATATATTGTTAAATATATAACGTCATAATTTGTCACATTAGGAGGATGTAACATCGTTTTTTATTTAGATAAATATCTTTAAAAATCGCAAATTCACGATAATACCTTATTTCCCTTGTTTTAAAATATTAATTTTTATATTATTTTTAACATAATTATTAATAAAAATTTAAAAACGATGTTTAAATATTAACATTATAAATTTACTTCTAATTTTATGCATTTACCCAACACCGTGAAGGATTTAACATCTAAAGTTTCAGTTTTTAAATCATTACCATGGCTTATTATCAAAACTTTATTTGCATCAAGCCTTTTTAATTGCCTTATTACTCTTTTTTTGTCTATTTCTATTAGACATATAGAATTATTCTCCACCTCAGAGGTTTTAAAGAGCATTATGTTATCTCCCTTTAATATCCTAAATCCCCTCATTGAATCATCTGGAGCCTTTATAAAAATTATCTTTTCAGCATTATATCCCTCAATCTTTTTATCTATTATAGGAAGCATTTTATAGTCATATATTTCTTTAAAATAAACATCGCATACAGGGATTTTCTTTAATATATTTGAAAAGGCCTCCTCCATCTCTTTGTTTACCGGAAGATTTTCATAATCCTTTATGTTTTCAACGGGTTCAGCAACCTCATCGTATAAATCTTCATTCAAACTAACGTTTAGCAGTTTCTCAATCCTTTTAATCATATCTTCACTAATTATTTTTTTGCCCATTTCTATTTCCATTATGTAATTTGGAGAGACTCCAAGCTTTTTAGCAAGTTCCTTTACGCTAATTGAAGATCTGTTCCTTGCTTCCTCTATTCTTTTACCTATCCTATTCATATCGTCACCTCATTTTTACTTTAGTTTTAATATTTATTATATCAAAAATACTCAAATTTTATAAACAGAGATAAAATCAGCTTTATTCATACTCTTTTTAATTTACCCCTCTATAATTTTTACATAAAACTTTCTAAGTCTTGGACCATCAAATTCACAAAAATATATTCCCTGCCAAGTCCCAAGTTTTAAATTGCCGTTTTCAATTATTACAGTAACTGAGGAACCAATAAGTGATGCCTTTATATGAGCATCAGAATTCCCCTCAATATGCCTAAAAGTTTTAAGATTTGGAACTATTTCATTTAATCCATTTATAATATCAATTGTAACATCCGGATCAGCATTTTCATTTATAGTAACTGCTGCTGTGGTATGGGGAACAAAAACTATCGCAATTCCATTTTCAACCCCTGATTCTTTAATAGCTCCTTTTACATAGGAAGTAATATTTATAAACTCCTCCCTTTTGCTTGTTCTAATATTAACTTCCATAATTACCCTCCTTGTAAAATTTATTTTACAAAATATAATAATTATATAGAAGAATTAAACTATTAACAAAAAATTAATACTTTTTCCACCTTATCTTCAATTTAAAATTTTAATATAAATCTTGGAGGTGGGATCATGAAAAAAAATATTAAAATTATAATTTCAACTGCATTAATTTCATCTTTATTAACCGCAAGTATAATAAGTTCCATGTTCTATTTTAAATTTTACAATAAAAATAGCAAAAGTAATACGTCCTATCAGCCTATTAGCACAAATTACACCCTTACAACCACTCAAAGCACTACAAATACCAATACAAGCCTTACAATTCCTCAAATAGTTAAAAAGGTTTCCCCATCTATTGTTGCAATTAGAATGTCTATAACTATTCCAAATAGAATAAACCAAGTAATGTCACAAAATAAATCTGAAGGTTCAGGTATTATCTTCGATAAGAATGGATATATAATGACAAACTATCATGTCGTTGAATACGCAGACCCTAAAAATTCTTATAGCAAGTATACTACACTAGAGGTATTTTTACCAGATGGAAGGCAGACTAAGGGAAAATTCATAGGTGGAGATAGAAGGACGGACCTTGCAGTGATAAAGGTTGACCTTAGCGACCTTCCTGTTGCTGAACTTGGGGATTCAAGCAGCATTGAAGTTGGAGAACTTGCAGTTGCAATAGGCAATCCCTTAGGCCTTGATTTTGCAGGTTCAGTAACAGCAGGTATAATAAGCGCTGTAAACAGAAAAATTCAGATAGATGATAGAACATTGAATCTAATTCAAACCGATGCTGCAATAAACCCTGGAAACAGCGGAGGTGCACTTGTAAACTCAAGAGGGCAAGTAATCGGCATTAATACTGCAAAAATATCCTCAACAGGCCTTGAAGGTTTAGGCTTTGCGATACCAATTAACGATGCAAAACCAATTATTGATCAGCTTGTAATGTTTGGATATGTAAAAGGGAGACCATTTATAGGTATATCCGGAAGGGAAATAACTGAAACTATTGCACAAATGTATAATATCCCCCAGGGTGTTTATGTTATCTCCGTAACACCTAATACCGGCGCTTATAATGCAGGAATAAAAGCAGGGGATATATTGGTAAAACTTGCGGGACAGGAGATAAAAACTCTTAAGGATATAGATGCTATAAAATCTAAGTATAAAGCCGGAGACACAGTTGATACAGTAATATATAGAAATGGCAAAAAGATAACTTTAAAACTTACCTTCAGCGAAGAAAAATGATAAAGAGGGGAATTCCCCTCTTTTTAATTTATACTTCAGGTAAGTTTTCAACATCATCAAACCTGTTTGAGCCAAAAACTGAATGGATTGCAGGATGTCCATATTCGTCAACACCTAAAATGGCACCCTTTATTTTGCCTTCCTTTACCATTTGAGCAGCTTCACTTTGGCTTACTATCTCTCCATTGTTTAGTTCATAGGAAATTATATTGCCTTCATTATCCCTCAAAACCTTAACGATCTTTAGCATTATATCCCTCCTAAGCCTTAATAAATGGCTTTAATTATATTATTTCCTATAATTTTTATTTGACATCATGAAAATGCTTTGTAAAAATGGTAATAGGTGGTGATTAAATGAAGGCAAAAACAATTTATGGACTTATGCTATTATCATGTTTCTTTTGGGCTGGTGCATTTATAGCTGCAAAACTTTCTGCTTCATATATTCCTCCTTTTACACTAACCTTCTTAAGATTTTCTATGGCAACTATTATTTTATACTTTATCTTAAAATATGGCTTTAAAGCAAATTTAAAAATAACAAAAAAAGACATCCCTTATTTTTTGTTTACAGGGATAGTTGGGATGTTTGGATACCATGTTTTATTTTTTATTGCAATGAGATATACAACAGCGATAAACTCATCGTTAATTGCTGCTTCTAATCCTATAATTACAACACTTTTAAGTGTTATTATTCTAAAAGATAGTCCAAGCTATAAAAGGCTTTTAGGAATATTCTTATCCTTTTTAGGAGTAGCTTTAGTTATTGCAAATGGAAGTTTTGCTAATCTAGTCAAGCTCTCATTTAATTTTGGAGATATTCTTATGATTTTTGCTGTTCTTTTATGGGGTATTTACTCAGTATTCAGTAAAAAAATTATGGTGTTCTTTAATCCGTTTCTAATTACTTTTTATAGTTTTTTATTTTGTTCAATATTTTTAATACCCTTCGTCTATTATGAAAAACCTTTTAGCTATTTAGCTAAAACTCCAATGAGTGCCATTCTATCCGTCATATATATGGCAATTTTTCCAACAGTAATAGGCTACTTAGTTCAGCAGATTTCTATAAAGGAGATAGGTCCATCAAAAACATCTATCTTTGTAAATTTAGTTCCTATATTCTCTATTTTCCTTTCTATAATCATTCTCCATGAAAGCATTTCATTTATTAAGCTAATTTATGCATTATTTATAATTGTAGGTGTTTATATAACCCAGAGAAATTAATATTACTTTAAACCTTTAGATAAATTTTTAATCTTATTTAATACCCTTTCTTTTTCTTGCCCATTTAATATTGTTGGACAATAATCATTTATGTTTTTTGTTGAAGATATGGAGCAAGGAACAATATTTACTTCAGTTCCCAAAATCTTATTTTGTGAACTGAATTTTATTTTTACATTAAAAATAACTGTATCAAAATCCTTGGGTTTTTTATTCCCCCCATAGCAAAAGTTCCCTAAGCTATAAGCAATATATTTGCCTTTGTAACATTCAATTCCCTGAAGGACATGGGGATGATGGCCTAAAATTAAGTCTACACCATTATCGATTAGAAAACGGACTATTTCCCTTTGGATTTTATTAGGATAATATCTGTTTTCTTCACCCCAATGAAAAGTAACTATCAAGTAATCGCAGTTTTTTCTTGCCCATTGAACATCCTTCAGTAGAGAAGATTTATAACTTTTAAGGTTTAATTTTTCTAAACCAAATAATTTATAACCTATAATTCCTATTTTAATTCCCTTTACATTTTTGATAATAATCCTTCCATTCCCGTACCAATCTATGGAATTCAGCTTTAGCGCCTCTAAAGTATCCTTGTATCCATTTGTCCCGTAATCATATGCATGATTATTAGATAGGTTAACAACATCAACATATCCTTCCTTCAATATTCTTGCGTATTCCTTTTTGCCTTTAAAATTGTAGGAGATTATATCCTTCTTAAATTTTAAGTCCTTTGAATTTGTAAGAGGACCTTCAAGATTAGCAATGGTTAAGTCATCATTTTTAAACAGTTCTCTAACATTTTTAAAAAAATAAGAGTAATCCTTCTTTATATCAAATACATAGTCAAAACTATATTTATAATCCTGACCATAATAATTACCAAAGGTGCAATCTCCAACAGCATTTATATTGACTTCCTTTATATCCTCAAATCCTAAAAATAAAAAAATAACTAACAAAATAATAATTCTTTTCATAGTTACCACCTTTTTTGTATTGCATTTTCTTAACATGTATTATATAATGATTTTTGTCATTCCCCCCTGGGGTATAAATTGATAGGAGGTGTGATTTATGAAGAAGGCTTTCGTTGATCCTAATATATGCGATAGATCACCATTCTGCCCTGCAAAAAGGATTTGTCCTGTAGGGGCTATAACACAAGAAGTTAAAGGTTTTTTCGGTGCATCAACACCAAAGGTCGATCCTAACAAGTGTATAGGATGTGGAAAATGTGTTCAAGTTTGTCCCCACAGAGCTATAAAAATGGTTTAATGCTGCCCTAAGGCAGCCTTTTCTTTTTTAATTGTATTGAAAAATTATTTTTTTTGCAGTATAAAATTACTTAAGGAGGTGTTTATTATGCTAAAAATAATAACAAGAAAAATGAGCCTTGAAGAAGCAAAAAACTTAGGAGTCGACACATGGGGAAGATGGAGCTGCGATGTTTCTACATTCGATTGGGAGTATGACGAAACTGAAACCTGCTACATATTTGAAGGCGAAGTTATCGTTAAAACAGATTATGAAGAAGTTCATATCGACGAAAACACCCTCGTAACTTTCCCAAAGGGGCTCAAATGCACTTGGATTGTAAAAAGGCCCATAAGAAAGGCATATACCTTTGATTTAGTTCAATAAATTTTTTCTTCTTCAATGTATTTTTTTAATTCAGATATTATAAATTCCCTTAAATAATCCTCATCATCATAACTTACATATTCTTTCTTGTTAACAAATTGATACAAAAATACTTTAGAATAAGGATTTAATTTCCTTATTCTTTTTATATGTTCCTTGCTCATTCTAAAGGCACCAACATTAATATCCCTAATAAGATTTTTGTCAAGTTTTGTAAACACCTTTTTAATAAAATTACTATAAATCTTCTCAAATTCCTTAACCTTTATTATAGGTTCAATAGAAAGCCTAACCCCAAGCCCCTTTTCTTGAGCAATCTTTATATCCTTAAGCCTTAAATCTAAAGATGGTGTTTTATTTTCGTAAAACTTAATCACTTCATCAGGCAAAATCGTCCATGCCAAAATTATATTATCTGGAATATCAAGGTGAGCTATAAAATTAAAGTTTGAACTTTTTGTTCTTATCTCAAAGATGACATTTTTATTCTTCTTTGCATATTCAATATAATCCTTGCAAAAGCCAGTTAAACCTTCAAAGGCTAATATATCAGAATCATAGGAAAGGGCAACATAAATTTGTTTATCCTTAGTTTCTTCGTCAATTGCACTTAAAAAATCTTCAATATTTACAAATATGACAACATTCGATGAATTATATAGCCCCCTTAAATAACAATACTCACAATCATAAATGCAATTTAAAATATTTGATGCATAATAAAAATTTTTATATCCAAAGTTCTCACAAAGTTCAGAGCCCTTATATAAAAATTCATCTCTTTTTCTTGCTAGAATTAACTTTTGGCTCTTCTTTTGCATCAAAAAATCTTGTTTGGGTCTATTAAATACATCCTTATAGTTATCTATAAGAATAATTTGTCCATTTCTTATTTTGTTTAGTATTTCCTTTGATTTTCCATGCTCTAAAACATCCCCTTCAATATATACATGAGAAAAGCTATTTAGATAAAGTTCTGATGATCTCATTATAATATATCTTCCCTTCATTTTTTGTTTTTACTTTAACCTCTAAAAAAGGAATTAAAACATCTACATTTTCTCCTCTAATTTTAAAGGATATGTATTGCTTTAAAAGCTCATTCTTTTGAAATTCTGTTAAATTTAAATTTTGTGAAATTACCTGTAATATTTTTTTATCCTTCTCATCCAAAAATTCTTCCCTTTTATTTGCCCTCTGAAGCTTTATAATAAAATCCTCAACTTTATCTATATTCTCCCGAATGATATCATAAACAAATTCCTGATCTAATCTTTCCCCATCAAGATTGTCAGAAACAATTTTTACAACCTGAACCTTATGTGGGGGCAAAAACTTGCTTAAGGCCTCAAATAATGCACTGCCCTCCATATCGCACAAATCTTCTACTATATCTTTTATAACTACTTTAGAAAAAGTCTCAAGAGTCCCTTCATTGAAAGAATGTTTTATTAATATATCAGGATAAAAACTCCTTCCTGTATCTTTATCGACAAGTTTATTTATTAAAACTGCATCTTTTATTTTTCTTTTTAAACTTCCTGCAATTCCTATGTTAACAAAGGCTTCGCATTCTAAATTATTCTTCGTAATAAAATAAACTGCTGCTGTTGCCGCATTTATTTTCCCATATCCGGATATGATAAGTTTTACATTATCTCCTTCAAAGACTTCAAAATGATTTTCCTTCATGTTTTTCTTGAGTCTAAACCTTTCAATTAAGGGCTTAGCCTCAGCATATAGAGCACACTGCATCAAAATCATAATCATCACCCAAAATTATTTATATCAATATTGTAAAATTAAGTCAACAAAATAAGGCACTTCAGAAGTGCCTTATTTTAATTCAATATTATTAATTTCTTCAAAGGTATTAATGTCGCTGGCCTTTATATACTTATTGGAAATGGTATATATTACATCGTTTATATATATCATTCTGTGAATTGCTTCATTGTAATCAAATCCTCTATATTTGTCATCAGTAAACTTTGTTATATGGGTAATTGCTCCCTTTAACTTTAATCCTCTTTCTACATCTATGCCATATATATAAACTCCCTGAAAATTAAACTTTCCATAATCAAAAGGTTTATCTGAATCGACATTTTCAAATACAGTAACAGGGAAGGCAAATATGTCCTTTTCTTTTGAGAAGAGCAGCGCCTTATGATTATATAAAAGTTCTGAATAACTTCCTCGGCCTCCTATTACAATTGTATTCTGTTCCTTGGGATTTTCAAAATCAGTAACATCAAATAAAGAAAGTTTTAAACCGCTTTCTATGGTTACTGTCATAGGTTTACCATCATAGCCTTTTATCTCTACATCCTTTGTATTTACTCCAAAGCCTATAATATGGTTTTCATCATATGGATGTAGATAAGTGCTAAATCCTGGGATTTTAAGATATCCTAATACCTTTGGCTCTTTTGGGTTAGATGCATCAATCACAAATAATGGATCAATATTTTTATAGGTTACCAAATATATCTTATCCTTTAAAAACCTTACCGATTTTATATTTTCACCTTCAGCTAATCCTTCAAGCTTTCCAACAAGATTCATATTTTCATCAAGAATATATAAATTATTAGATGTTTTACCACCTATAGTGCTTGAAAAACTAGTGGTAGCGACTCTAAAATAACCATCATATTCATCCATTGAAAATTGATTTAAAAGGCTTCCTTGAATCTTCGCACTATTTGTATATCTTACTCCATCCTTTATATTAAACTTGTAAATTATAGTATTGTTATTTAAATAACTATATTCGCTTACTGCAACATAAATGTTATTTAATGAAGCATAGACATTTTGACCTGAACCTAAATATGCCTGAATATCCGCCCTATCATCCTTCATAACGTCAAAGGTAGAAATCAAAATATAATTAGGTTCGACATATCCTGGAAAATATTTTATATCCTTAAAGTCTATTTCATTTTCTCTTCCTGCTCTATAAACGCTATCTTTATACATAGGTTTTATATCTTTACTAGCTCTATAGTCATAAATATATTTATTAGTTATCATATAAAATTTAGAATTAATCATCCTGGATGTCAAATAATCTCCATCGACCTCAATAGTCCTTTTTATCTTAATACCCTTTTTGTTGCTTATATCATAGACCAAAACCTTTGTTATTGGTTTGGTAATTATTATAGATCTAATTACGTTAGTAATTATTTTTCCGCTTTCTATTGAGTTTCCTTCTTTTCTAATATTAACGTATTTTCTACCTATTACTACTAAATTGTTTTTATAGACATATAAATCACTAGGATAAAATGCACCAAGGTCATATTTGATTTGACTTACAACTTGCATTTCTTCAGCAGGATAAGCTTTAACTATCAACAATCTCTCATTATTAACTTGATAAATATATTCCCCATCTGTTTTTACAATATCTGATTCATCCACACCCTCTACTTGAACATTTGTATTAGAATAATCTGCAGAAGTTGTTTTCAAAGCTCTTTCATCTGTTGAGAAGGTTAATTTGTAGAAGGGCTTTATTTTTTCGGATTTATCTAGTATTTTTATGAAATTTTCATAACTTCCTACTGTTGGAAGCGCGGGACTATTTTGAACTGCCAGCTTTACTTTAATATCTTTATATGTTGCATTTGCAAAAACTACAATAGGAAAAAGCAGAATTATAATCATTATAATTATGAAGTTTCTCAGTCGTATGGGGAGCCTCATTTTTTTCACCTCTTTGTTTCATCTTCACCTAATTAGACAGCATTTTTTTAATTTTGTTCCATTATTTGGTCAAGTTTTAAGTAAATTGTATTTCTATTTCATCCCCATTATATATCCTATCTGTATAGGATGCCTGCCTTCCATTAAGAAGGAGTTTAACATTTCTTACACTTTTTACATCAAAATCTATGTAATTAAAGATATCTATAAAAATATAGCCATCCTCTTTATTTTCTAACTTTATTTCTCTGCCGTTTACTTTAACTTTAATAAAATTTTCTTTATCTATTATTGTTACCTCATCTCCATCTTTTATTTCATAATTTAAATCAACTAATTTTGAATTTACATAAGCAGCTTGACCATCCTTTACAAGTTCTTTTATTAAAACCTTTGCATCTTTGCCATCTACTGCTTCTCTAACGATAATTTCATCCCCATCTTTAACCTCAGCCATTATGTTTGCTAATTCACCATTAAGCAATATTAATCCTTGAGTTGGATTACCACCGTATATCTTTTTTGGCTCCCCATTTAACTTAAAGTTTAAGCTTCTTCCGCTTCTTCCAAACAATTTTAAAGAACTTAATCCTGCCTGAGCTAAACAATCTGAAACCTTCATTTTCCTGCCACCATAAAGTTTTACCTCTTTACCATTAACTTTAACTTTAACAAAAGTATTTGCACTAGTTGAAGTTAAAGCAATACCTATTGGAGTTATTCCCTCAGGTCCAAGCTTTTTCTTGCTCAAGTTAACAATTCCTTTGACAGCTTCAAGGCCTTTAACTACAACCCTTTCCTTTGGAAGATTTAATTGATGGGATATATATTCCGATATTCCGTCTACTTTGCTACCTCCTCCTACTAAAAAAACAGCATTAGGGGATTTCCCATTTAGTTCAATTATTTTTTCACAAATCAGCCTTCCCATACTGCCTACAACATCTCTTATCGCTTCCTGAAGCTCTTCTTTCTTTATGGTCTTTTTATTTCCTAAAACATCTACATATTTTATCTCCTTTTTCTTTGCCCCCATCTCCATCTTAATTTTCTCACCTGTATTAAAATCCACAACTAAATAATGACATATAGCCTCTGTAATCTCATCTCCTGCAAAGGGAACCATTCCAAATCCAACAACAGTCCCATCCTTTGTAATCGCAATATCGGAAGTTCCAGCTCCTATGTCCACAAGAGCTAAATTTAAAAGCCTTAAATCCTTAGGTATTATAGCATTCATAGCAGCAATTGGTTCCAATGTTAAGTTTTCAACCGTCATATTACATCTACTTATAACCTCATATAGACTATCAACAACTGATCTTGGTAAAAAACTTGCAAGTATTTCAACAGAAATTTTATTAGCTTTATGTCCCTCTAAAGATGTTATAATATAATCATTTAGATAATAATTCACAACGCTATAACCTACGCAATAGAATTCTTCCTCAGAATCACCCTTCTCCATCAAATTATAAGCACCCTGAAGGGCCTCCATTTCGATTTGGCTAATAATATCCTTATCAATAAAGGTATTAGCTTCAAAGTGTTTATCAAGCCTATACTTACATGTCTTAAGAGTCCTACCTGCCGCTGCAATCGAAACTTTTTCAATCTTCGTGTCTAACTTTTCCTCCAATTTACTTTTAACCTTTAAAACAACCTCTGAAACTGCTGCAATATCGTGAACTTGTCCATCAAACATAGATCTTTTTTTATGTTCTTCTATTTCTACATCCATTATTTTTGTTTTCCCTTCTTCAACACAATAAGCAACCCCTATAACCGTTCTTGTCCCTATATCTATTGCAAATTTTAAACCTTCCACAAAACCACCCTACCTCTTTAATAGTTTTTCATAGATATTCTTCCACATTATAGGCACACTAAGTCCACTGCTTTCGAATTCGTTTATAATGTCAAGATTAAATTTCTCAACTGAAATATTCTTATATTCTGAAAACATTAAAATTAGAAAATCATTAAATTCCTCAACTTTATTTTCCTCTCCATAAAGCCTATATTTAGGTTCTACGTAAAAATAAAAGTAAACCAAAAAAGTAAGCAATAAATGATATCCTGCTTCTTCGCTTTCCTCATAAAATTTAAAAATATTACTTATATAAAACTTATAAAATTCTAATTCATCCTCTGGATTATAAAAATAAATTATGGATTTATGATCTTCTACATCCTCTATAGACCTTAAAATATTAGGCAATGTCCATAAAAGGAAGTTCTTATATTTATCGCCTGTAAGAAAGGAAATCTTTCCAAAACTCTTTATTAAATCATTTATTTTTATTTTTGTATTTTGGTTTTCCTCTAAAAAAATACCCAAATCCAATAGAGCAGTAATATCAGGACTAGTGTTTATTTTCCTTATTTTTTTAATTAACTTTATCCATTTAATAATATCCTTCACTTCGTCTATATTTTTAAAGTCATAATATTTTTCAAAGGCTTCAACAAGCATCCTTGTTGCATCATCGCTAAGCAGCAATTTTTCATTAATCACCTTATTTATTGTTTTTATCGTTTCCTTTGCTATATTTTCATCATTTATTGAAGATAAATAATCCTTTAAAATTTTTTCAAAATATTCCCTGTAAAAATCATCGAACTTTTCTAAAACATTTTCAGTATAAAATTCAAAAAATTTAACTTTGTCTTCTGACTTATCAAGCCTTACTTTAAATTCTTCATACAAAACTGCAGAATTTTTGTTTTTTATTTGACTTCTTAACTGATAGGACATAAATTCATCCTTTTGATCTATTATTGAAATTAAAATTCCAAGAAGAGCAATTTGTTTCAATTCATTCTCAGCCTTATCTAATAATATAACAAACAAGTTACTAAAAAACTCCGGACTGTCTGATACCAATTTTAATATGGACTTAATCTTATCTATATCCTCGAATATTCCATCTAAAGACTTTTCTATTAAATTTTTTATTCCTTCATTTTTTAAGGCCTTTTCAAAGGTATAGTCAAGTTCAAGCAATGATTTAACCGTAAGATATAGGTAGAAGTAGTGAATTTTTGAATCATCGCTTTTATTTAAAATTGCGTTTATAAACTCTATTCTCTCATCCTTTAAGTTTGATTTAATAAAATAAAGCCCCTTTTCCTTTATAATGTTAAACAGTTCATCAACATTTATAATAAAGGAGTCTAAATTTACTTCTTTTAAAATCATTTCGTCTAAAAGGAACCTTATTAACTCCTGGCTTCTTTGTAGTAAAAATAAATTATCACAATTTAAGTTCTTTATTAAAAACTTTAATATTAACTCAAAATCATAAATATTAAGCTTAGTTATCAAAACTTCAAAATTCTTTTCTAATGCTTTAAAGATTTCAAATATATTTTCATTGGATAAATTTAAAGAAAATTCTATGATTCTAATTAAAACTTCCCTATCTATATCCTTTACATCCATTCCTGTTACCTTATATAGCCAATATAAGTTGTCTATATCAGATCCAATTTTTTCAAATTCAAATTGTTCTAAGAAATTATGAAAATCAAATAAATAATTCATATTGATGGTATATGCCAATTCAATCAAATTAGTAAACTCATATAGTCTTCCTTGTAGCATTTTACCTTCATTCAAATTAAAGGCATTTAACTTATCCATTCCCTTCACAAATTTTATATGAACATCTATAGAAAAATCTTCATCTGTTGTAAAAAATATATCCTTTGCAAATTTTATTGGGAAGGCATAATATAGCGCAGCTAACAAAGTTTTATAATCATTAAAGATTATGTTAATCCCTTCTCCATCTACTAGTTTGGAAATTAAAATGTAAATTCCTCTATTCCCTGAAATATTTTTTAAATTTTCAGGATTAAAATCACTTAAAGTTACATCTGCATATTGAGTATATTCAACTTTACAATCTAAAAGCCTAAAGGGATAAAAGTCTATATAGTCAAACAAAAGGCATTCTACGGTGTAATCGTTACTGATTCCTTCCTTAGAAAAGGCTCTTGCAAAGCAATATTTGCCGCTATTAAGTTTAAAATAATAAAAATGCTCAAAGGGTTTATTTATATCCCTTTTAAATATTCTTTCAAGTTCCCCTATGCTTTTTTTTGCTCCTTCAGAATACTCTATCGCTTCAAATTTATTAAAAATAAATTTCTTGTGATATTTCAAAATAGCATAATCAGTCTTCATTATAATCCCCCTTTATTTACATTTTATCTTTTTATAAAATTAAATTCAAATAAAAAAGGCCCAAAAATTTGGACCTTTACCACTTATTATAATGTATTTTTTGAGGTTCAAACCTATCAACTTCCTGCATCTCCTGATCAGGATATCCAACAGCTACTATGGATAGGGGAATTACATTAGATGGAATACCGAATATATTTGATATATCCTTAACTCTTGTTTCATCTGGATATACCCCAATCCAAACAGTTCCAAGTCCCTTATCCGTTGCCTCAAGCAGGATATTTTGAGTTGCAGCAGAACAGTCCTGAACCCAAAAACCTTTATACTTTTCTTTATTTAAATCACCACAAACAACTATAGCAACAGGAGCTTCATAGAGCATCTTGGCATAAGGATGAAGGTCTGCAATTCTTTTTAATATATTTTTATCATCGACTATTATAAATTCCCACGGCTGCTCATTCCCTGCCGACGGTGCTGCCATTGCCGCCCTTAAAAGATCATCTATATCCTCCTTTGCAACAGGTTTATCAAGATATTTTCGTATACTTCTTCTTTTAAAAATTTCATGCATACAATCACCCCTTTATCTTCTTCTGTATATTATTTTTTCTTTATGGATTAATTTTTATTAAAATAATTCAAAACCACTTACCTTAACTCCAAATTTAATTGGATTGTTTTTTATTTGGTAATAGGCTATCTTATCATTTAAAGACAAAACCATTCTATGATCATGTCTTTTATTAGCCTCAATTATCCATATATTGTAATCCTCATCTACTATAACATCTATTCCTACATCACAAAAATTACCGATAGTATCCATAAGGCTGCATACCCTTTTGCACTGTTCTTCTATAGCCTTTTTTATTTTAAATGTTTTATTATAACCTAATCCCAATTTATCAACAAAAAATTCTTCAAATTTTAAAGTGTATCCATACCTTTGATAGTTTGAACAAATTCCGTTCCTTTTTCCCAGACATACTATCATAGAAGTTAACTTCCATTTTAATGAATCATCCTTTTGCATTACAACCCTTATATCAGAACACCTATTTTCAAACTTAATAGGCTTCAAAGCCATTTGGACAAGATAATTTTTAAAATTAAAAGCTCCTATTAAATCATCTAAGCTTTTAAAAGAAGAATACGATTTATCAAATTTGCCCTTTATCATGAATTCATCATCGTATTTAACTATTTTATATATATCGATCCCCATGCTTCCGTTCTGCTTTTTTAAGAATACATCTTTATACTGGTTTAACATGGACTGTAAATTTTCTTTATTATAAATTTTAGTCTCGGGTGTATTTATTTTATCTTTTATTAAGTTATAGAATTCCCATTTATCAAAGTAATATGAATTATAAAGTAAGGCATTATTTGATAAATATTTTCTTTCATCTTCATTTAGTCCTATTCTTCTAAATATAAAGTAGGGAAATGGAAAAGTATCGTAAATAAAATTATTTTCCCTAAAGGGATTAAAATAAACCCCAGTAATAGTGCCTCTTTTAAAATCTATTCCATCTAAAGCAAATAAAAAAACTACTCCATAAAATCTACTATAAAGTAAAAAATATGGAATATAATTATCCAAGTCATTCTTCAATGTCTCTGTTTTCTTATCAACTAAAATTCCTATCAAGGGGCCAATTTTTATAGAATCTCCAATAACTACTTGATATAATAAATCTTCTTTTAAAAAAAGCTCCTCCTTTAAAAATTTAGGAAGAATTATTTTATTTTTTAATCCTTCATTGGATTTCAGTTTTACTTTAACATTTTTATTGCCAAAACATATAATTTTTTCGTTTGAATCAATTTTAAAGGGTAGTGAAGCATACATATCTTCGTTGAATTCTATCCTATAAATCATTTAATCATCCCCAAAACCTGATAGATAATTCAAATAGTTTATTATGTTAGATTTTATATCATAATACAAATGAGTATTTTGTGCATCTAAAGCAATTGTTGCATCTGGATCCCTTGAATTTATTTCTATCAAAAAAACATTGTGGTATTTATCAACACCAATATCTATCCCTAAATATCCCATGTTATATCCTAACTTATCTAAACGATCACAAATCCTCCTACAAAATATGTTTATTTTTTCCTTAAGTAATAAAGTATAAACATCTGAAAATCCCATTTTATTTATAAAAAAATCTTCAAACATATAGGCTCCTCCACCGCTTGAAACATTTGTTACAACGCTTCCCTGTGGAGCCATCCTTACTACAATCCCATTTAAAACCCAGGTATTGCTTATATCCTTAGTCATTATACATCTTAAATCTAAACTCCTCCCTTCATACTCAATTAAATCTACCCCCTGTTGAAGTATAAAATTTCCCCCTTTAATATATTCATCTACTGCATTTGCTTGCTGGATATTTATCATTACTGTTTTATTTAATCCCTCTTCTCTAAATCTTAGTTTAATATATCCTTCTTCTTTTGAAATTTTATACACTTTCCTTCCCTGCAGCCCTAAAATAGGCTTTGCATAAACTATTTTAAATTTATCAAGCATATTAAATAAATCATCAGGATTTTTATAAAGAATTGTATATGGGATATGTCTATTGAGATCTTCAAATTGTGATAACAAAGTATATACCTCATATTTATTTAAAAAGTGACTATTAAAATAATTTTTGCCTATAAGGAATTGCAACATGCTTTTTTCTTGTAGGCTTAAACCAATCCTTCTGTAAATGGATGAAGGAAAAGGAAGTTCTGCCTCCTCAAATTTATTTTTTTCTGGATTAAAATAATATCCCCTAACATAGAAATTTTTTATTTTATCTAAGGAAAATACAATTAATAGACCCTTTGTATAATTTATTGTATATCTTTCCATCCTCCTTAAAAGTGCTGAGGTTAATGAAAAAGAATTCCTTTTAGCGAGTATTCCTATAACCGGTCCTAAAATCATTTCATCGTTTATTATCTTAAAATCATAATCAACTTCCTTTATCTTTAAAAAACTTGCTAAATCTTGGCTTATAGCTACTTCTTCTTTTGTGCTTTTTATAACAGCCTTTGATGTTAACTTGCCATGATGAATATTTATTTGCCCATTTAAATTGAATTTTTCTTGAATTTTTTTAGGAAGATAAATACATTCCTTATCTTGAATAATTTTAAGCTTCATCTAATCACCTTCAAATTCGGTTAATGATTTTGCGTAAAGAAGCGGATTATATCTAATATTTAGATATGTCAAATAATCCATCTGTTTAAAACCTTTAAAACTTGGAAAAACATTAACTTCTATAACCCAAAAATTATCTTCTTCATCCAAAGCAACATCTATCCCAAATTCCCCAAAAATTTCACCTATAGTGTCTAAGTAACAACATAATTTTTGGCAAAAATCGATTAGTTTTCTCTTTTCTTCCTCCGCCCTATCGTTAAATAGACTTGTATAAACACTTTCTATGCTGTGGGCAGTAGCTCCTTTTGAGATGTTTGTTACCATAGTATTTATCTTAGCTACTCTACATTCGATCCCCGAACAGCCCCATTCTTTGTTCACGCCCTTTTGCATTACAACTCTAATATCAAAAAGGCAATCTTTATATTTTTTAAGCTTTATATATTGCTGAACCAAATATTTTTCGCTTAATAATTTGCTTTCCTTTAAAAAGCTGATAAATTCATCTTTTTCTATCTTAAATATGCTATTTTCCTTTTTTCTATAATCATATATTTTTACTTTATCTCCTTCCTTTTCAGCTATTAAAATGCCCCTCCCTCTTGAAAGATCTATAGGTTTTAAAATTATCTTTTCAAATCTATCGAACATAAAAGTTACATTTTCTTCATTAGATATTTTTGTTAAAGGCAAGTGTTTTTTAAGATTATCATCCTTTATCAAAAAATCATAAAGTTCGTATTTGTTAAATCTATGAGAATTAAACACCCTATCATTAAGTTCTAGCCTCAATTTTTTAATAATCGTATTACTTGAATGAAAATTTCTTCTGTATACAACATCAGGAAAAGGGAAAACACCATATTCCCATTTTAAGCTATTAATGTTATAATAAAGTCCATAAATTTTTCTCTTTTCCCAATCTATAGTGTTAGGTGAAAAGGCATATATTAATCCTCCAACCTTATCGTATATCCCAAATCTATCTGAATATTTTTCCATGTGGATTGGAGTGTATAAATTATTATGGCTGCCAAGCAAAAATCCTATAACAGGGCCAATTATTATCAAGTTATCTTTAATTTTTAATCTGTATTTTAATGTTTCTTTAATCAATAATTTTTCCTTTAAGGAGGAACTTATTTTTATCTTTATGGGGTTTTCAAAGGTGGAATTTAACCTCTTCCCCTTTATTCTTATTACCTTAGCAATTTCTCTGTTTCTACCGAACTTTACTTCCATATAATTTTTAATATTTTCAAAGGGTAAATAAATTACTGACTTTCCCTCGTTGATAGTTTCAAAAACAACCCACATAATAAGCTCCCCTTTATTCTAATGTAAGGCTTAATTCAATAATGTTTTCATATATATACTTTTTTCTTTCATCATTAAATAATCTAATCTCTGCTCCTCCCATTCTTAAAAAATATGGATTTTCACTTAAATCAAATATAAAATCAAAATAAATTAAAAATAAATTCGGTAAAAAATTTTTTATATAGTCAAACATCTTGATACTTATAGCCTCAACTAGTTTTTTAATATTCGGTGATAAGCTATATTCTTCAAGCAAGGGCTCCCCATTAAGTATTAAACTTTGTAGTTTGCCTGATTGAAGAATTATTCTAAAAATAAAAGGATAATTCTTTTTAATCAATTTAGGTGAATTTATAACCAAAAATCTTTTCTTTTTAAGAAGCCTATTTAGACTATTTTTTAACCCTATTTTTAGCACTCTTTCAATATCGTTTTCTTTATAAATTTCATAATATTCCCCTAACTTTTCAATATAAATAAATTTCTTTGTCCCTTTAATTGGAATAATTATATTATTTTTTATAGAATCCGCCTCTAATAAGACAGTATCCTTATCTATGACGCTATAGCTCATAAGATAGGGCTTAAAAACCTCATTTGAATTTAATATCTCATAAATCATATATTGATTAATATTATTACTGGAATTGAATATTTTAATATTTTCATCTTCAACTAAACTTCTCAACTTTTTAATGTTTAATCTATCATGCTGAATTGAAAAGTTAAAGATTATATTGGGTATTTTGAAATAGTCATATATTATAATATCTTTTTTAACTAATATTCCTTTTACATTGTTTTTTTCATAGTCTAAGTCCTGTATATTAAAAATCAAGATTTCTTCATCTTTAGCATTTTTTTCAACAAAATCTCTAAAAAGGTCTACATCTGAACTGTTACACAAAATTCCAATCAACTTTAATCCCCCATAAACTTCCTCCTTAAATTAGCTTATGTAGGTTCCAATAACTTTGTGATTATTCAAAATTCATATTATCTATTGCAGATATCTTTTATTATATTTTTTATTGGTATCTCAATTAAAATAATAAGCTTATTACCCTTATTCTTTATCTTTAAATTACCTGAAATTAAATTCAATCTGTTTTGAATTGATTGCAGAACATAATAGCTAAGGGTATTTTTATTGTTTATAAAATCATCAAAGTTACCTATCCAGTCAAACTTCAACATAAGAAAATAATTTTTTCCATATCTTTCATATATATCAAGATATATAGAATAATTAAAATGAAATACCGTATAAAGAAGCTCTTGAAGGATTTGCAATATTAAATTATTTATAGTCTCATTAAAATATCTTGTTTTCCCTATTATTTTGAAATTAATGAGAACCCTATTTTTTTCGCTGTATTCCTTTAATATATTTGCCAAGTTGTCATCTAACTCTCCATCATTATTTACCGTAATCCCCATAAGCCTTATTAAAAGATCTATATCATGGATTACTTTTTCGATATAATATATTTCCTCATTTCTTTCTCCATATTTTGAATTCACCTTCAGGCTTTCCTTTATATTTATTAAAGCTCTTTGAATATACTCCTTTAAAATCAAGTTATTTTTTTGCCTTTCAAGCAAATCATACTCTAACAAAAAAATCCCATTGATCCTCGAATCTAACTTCATTTTTGCTTTATGGCTAAATTCATTAATGGGTTTAAAGATATCCGGAACATAAACATGGGGATTTTGTTTATCGATGCTGATAAGATTGAGGAGTAATACCGAATCGCTCTTTAGACTATTTCCTATTATGCTATAATAGTCATTATACATGCTTGCCCTTTTAATATCCTTTACTATAATCCTTTTATTCTTTTTCATATGCTCCTTTGCTACTACTAAAGTGTTGTCAATAGAACCGATGTCAAAAACATATACTTCATCAAAAAAACTAATATCATAATTTAAAACCGTATCTAATAGCTTCTCATTATTCTTAGTTAAAATCGCTAAAGTTAGCTTAGGTTTCATCTTGGAAGCTTTAAAATTATATTTTTTATAAAAAAATATCCTTAAAAAAAGCACAATTCCAAAAAGTATTAAAAGAGTATAAATATAATCCATATAGACCTCCAAAGGGATTTGTTTTCTCATAAATAATTATTCTTA
Organism: Caloramator sp.; assembly: GCA_026416875.1. GTDB lineage: Bacteria > Bacillota > Clostridia > Clostridiales > Caloramatoraceae > Caloramator. The sequence goes on along the minus strand of JAOAEI010000001.1, from coordinate 9,897 downwards.
TACACCCCTTTGTATGCCATAAAAATAAAGAAGACGCTAAAGCGTCCTCTTCATTTAGCAATTATATTCTTATTCTGACCTGCCTTTACCTTAATGCATAAAACTTCTCCAAACTTATCCCTTGTTTTAAAATATCCTTCTCCTTCAAATCTTAACAGTTCTTCTAAGTTATTTAATTCAGTAAGGTTAATGCCATTTACTTTTACTTCATTTAGATTGTCCCTGTGAAGTCTAATTAAATAGTATTTTAAATGGGGTTTAAAGCTTCCCTCTCTCTCTGACATGTTTATCTCAACCTGGTCTTTACTGTCTACAGCACCTATTCTTTGCTTAAAATATTCTCCCTTTTCATAGTTATATGTTTCCCCATCATCATCATAGTAGTCAAAGAAGTTCCATTTACCATCCGGGAATATATCTAAATAAATATTCTCTATCTTCTTTTCCTCAACAAAATTCACAACATCCTGCATTGGAATTATGGCACCTTTTTTTATAAAAAGCGGAATATCCTCAAGGGTATCTAAATTTAATTTGTATTTAATGTTTTGTTCACCTTTATATACCGTTCCTTTAAAATAATCTATCCATTCTCCTTTAGGAAGATATATTTCCTTTTCAGTTTGCCCCTCTGCAACAACTGGAGCTACTAATAGATATTCTCCAAACATCCATGCATCCACATAGTTTATTACATTTTCATCCTTAGGATAATCAAAGACCAAAGGTCTTACAAGCGGGAAACCCTCCTCATAAAGCTTTCTTTCATAGGAATATATATACGGTATTAATCTATACCTTAACCTTATTGCTTCTCTGCTAAGCTCCTCTGCCCTTTTTCCAAATACCCACGGCTGTCTTTGCTGATTTAAATCGCCGTGGACTCTAAAAATGGGCGTAAAGGCACTAAACTGAACCCATCTTATATATGTTTCTTCTGATGGCTCTCCTCTAAATCCTCCGGTATCCATCCCCCACTTTACAGCTCCAACATTCACTGAACTTAAAAGCCTTTCCCTTTGGGCTGCCATAGTATAGGAAGATGCATCTATATCCCCTGACCATATTCCATATGCATATCTTTGGGAGCCTAAAAAGAAGTTTCTATTTAAAGACCATACCCTTCTGTTTGTATAAGCTCTTTGCCCTTCATATAAAGCCCTTTGCATATTTAAAAACTGAGTATTGTTAACCTCATCCGCCTCGTCATTCCAATATCCTACTATTCCTGAGTCAAAGGCTTCCTTTGTATTTTCAAAAAACCATCTTCTAACTTCTTCTTTTGAAAAATCAAGATCGTTAACTAATTTTTTTGAAAAATAATCCTCATAAGGCTTTTTGTCTATAAAATATCCTCTTTCCAAAGCAAATTGGCCTGCTTTTGTATCAATATGGACCCTTGGCTTAAATATACCTGCAAGTTTTATTCCTTTTTTTCTTAGAGTTTCTGCTAGCTTTCCACTCTGCCCGTTGGGGAACTTTTTATCATTCCATCTGAATTCTCCCATATCTTCCCCCCATGCCTTCCAATCAAAATCGAGGACAAAGGCATCTATAGGGATTTCCTTTTTTCTATATGTATCAATAGTTTCTATAAGCTCCTTTTCATCTATTCCCCACTCAGTATTCATAAATCCCATAGACCATTTAGGAAACAAAGGATATCTTCCGCTTATTTTAAATAGCGATCTAAATATATCCTTAGGCTCTCCAAGGAAAACAAAATATTCAAAATCCCTTTTAGAATTTCCTAAAAACTCAACATATTCATCATTAATGTCAAACCATGCCTCTTCTGAATCAGAATCGACTAAAATGCCATAACCAGAAGATGACCAGACGAAGGGGCCACCTGCATGTCCTTGCTTTCCTGCAATTGCATTTCCTCCGCTGTTTCTTAAAATCAGTTTAAAACCTGATTTTTGATCCACATTAAAGCTGTCTATTCCGTAAAAGTTATCCCCTGAATTGTGGATAAATTTTATTTTATCTTTATAAGTATTTTTATCATCTTCCTTTAAGATCAATTTATCATTATCATCGAATATGCTGATCATTCCTGTATCCTTGTTTATTTTTACCCTATAGCCATTAAATTCTATAATCCCTGAATTTAATTCAACATCTTTCTTTGTAACCTCCAACTGAAAGCCTTGAATTACTAAAGTATCCTTACTCTCTTCACCTTTAGGAAGATAATTAACTCTTATAATATTGTCATCATAAAACTCTATTATTTTTAAATCATCCTCCTTTTTAATGACTATCCTATTTTCTTCCTTAAACACTTTGATTGAACTTTTAGAGCCCAACCTGTTTCTTAGAAAAATAAAGGCTAATAAAATAAGAATAAAAACTAATAAAAATGCTGTCATCTCTTTCCTCATCATAATCCCCCTTGCGCAAACGATTTCTCATCCATTATAACATATTTAAGCATAATAAAAAAGCTGCTGATTTTCAGCAGCTTTTTTTATGTATTATTCTTGAACTGGAGCTCCTACTGGACAAACATTAGCGCAGTTTCCACAATCTATGCAAGCTGATGCATCGATAACATAGATTGTATCTCCTTGGCTTATGCATGAAACAGGGCATTCAGCTGCACATGCTCCACAGCTTATGCAAGCATCTGTAATTTTATATGCCATATTTTCACCCCCTATCACTTTTCAAATATATTTTATCACAAATAAAATAAATGTCAAATGTTCCAATTACTCTTCTAAAAGGTCGTTTAACCCCTCTTCGCCTATTTCTTCTATTTCCTGCTTTAATTCTTCCTCAGATATTTCTTTAAATTCATATTCTCCTTCAATAAGTTCCACATCATATATAGAATATGATTTTATTTCAACCTCATTTTCTTTATTGAGTTTAACTTTAACCCTTTCATGAACTATGCTGTTTTCTACAACTTCTCCTTCACCATCAGGAGTCCTTACAATGGAGCCAATGGTTGGAGTTTGTTTGCGAATTTCTTCATAGGTTTCCTGTTCATAGTTTAAACAGCACATTAGCCTTCCACAAACGCCCGAAATCTTCGATGGATTTAAAGATAAATTCTGTTCCTTTGCCATTTTAATTGAAACAGGTTCAAATTCACCTAAAAAGTGGGCACAGCACATGGGCCTTCCACAGGGTCCAAGGCCTCCAACCATCTTCGCCTGGTCCCTTACTCCTATTTGCCTTAGTTCAATTCTCGTTCTAAAAATAGCAGCAAGATCCTTTACAAGTTCTCTAAAGTCAACCCTTCCCTCTGCCACAAAGTAGAATATAACTTTATTGTTGTCAAAGGTATACTCTACGTCGATTAACTTCATAGGAAGTCCATGCTCAGCTATCTTTTTAAGGCAGATATCAAAGGCGGTTTCTTCCTTTGCTTTATTTTCTAAATGCTTCATTTTATCCTCGTCGGTTGCAATTCTTAATACCTTTTTTAAAGGAGCAACGATATCCTCCTCAGAAACTTCCCTTTTCCCGATAACTACCTCGCCGTATTCAAGTCCGCGAGCTGTTTCAACGATTACATAATCCCCTACGTTTATGTCTAAGTTGTCTGGATCAAAATAATATATTTTACCGGCCCTTTTAAATCTTACACCTACTACTGTTACCATATTAAACCTCCTGTATATTCAAAAGCATTGCTTCGATTGTAAGTTGATAATTTGAATAATAGTTCAATTTTTCCTTAGTTTTTTTGATTATATTGATTATTCCATTTATTTTATTATATGAAAGTATTTTGCTTTCTTCAATTATTCTTTCAAAATAATCTTCATTTATCAGAACATCCTTGCTGTAGGTAATTTTATACATCAAAACATCCCTAAACCATGTCATTAACATATCCAATATTTCATCAATGTAATCCTTTTTATCATCAAAAAACCTTACAATCTCTGTTATCTCCAAGCCATTCATGTTTGTAATTTTAGTAGCAATATTTATTACATCGTTTCTTAAGTTTGCGTATTCCTCATCTAAATATTTTTCAGCCATTCCAACTATGCCATCGCTGAGCTTTGCTATAACCCTTGCCTTCTCACTATTTACTCCCTTTTTAATCAAATATCTTTGTATTTCTTCGCTATCTACTCTATTCAGACTAAAAATTTGACATCTTGAGATAATAGTCTCTAAAACTGAATTTAAGTTGTTTGCTGTAAGGATTATTATTGTATCCTCTACAGGCTCCTCTAATGTCTTTAAAAACTTGTTTTGAGCTTGAATTGTGGTATTTTCAAAGTTCTCTATTATAACGACTTTTTTATCTCCTTCATAGGGCTTTATTTGAATCCTTTCTATTAATTCTTCTATGTCTTCAACACCTATAGCTTTATCCTTTTTTGAAAGTATAATTACATCTGGATGATTGAAATGCTTAATCTTAATACATGAAGGGCACACTCCACAGGCATCATTGGTTTTACATAATATCTTAGCTGCCATATAAAGGGCAAAATTCTTTTTTCCTATCCCTTCCGGTCCCTTTAATATATAAGAATTTACAAGGGAACCAGATTTTAATATCTTATCAAAAACCTCCTTAAGCTTATTTTGTCCAACTACGTCAAACAATCTAAATCACTCCTAAAACTTTTCAAATTGGTCAACATCTAAGACAAATACAGTTGCTCCTCCTATTGTAACCTCCATAGGATTGGGGACAAATACTCCGGCTGTTCCCATCACAGGTGAAGGCGCAGATATTATTGTTTTTCTAGTCTTACATACATTTTTAATGATGTCTAGAACCTCCTCTACCCTTTCCTTTTCAACACCAATCATAAGGGTAGTATTGCCTGCCTTTAAAAATCCCCCTGTTGTTGCAAGCTTTGTAACTTGAAAGCCCTTTTCTGTTATATTGTCAATAAGCTCATAAGCATCCTCGTCATGAACTATCGCTATAACAAGCTTCATAATAACACCCCTTTATAATATTTTCTTTACTTCATTAAAAATATCCTCATGTATATCATCAATAGTCCTTAAAATTCCGTCTATATAACACTCTATTTTCCTCCAGCCAAACCTTTCAGCACAAAATACAGCATTATTATATGATGTTAAAATATACTCCGAATTTTTTTCATGTATATCCTTTTTAATATCCCCCGACATCTTGTTTGGTCTATCTTTAATTAAGCTTAAACTTATATCCGGAGGAACATCGAGGAATATAACAAGATCAGGTTTTGGAAGGTTAAATTTGCTATATTCAAGGTCATAAAGCCAATCCAAAAAATATTCCTTTTCTTTTAAATCCTTTATCTTTGCAGCCTGATGGACCATGTTGGAGGTTACATATCTATCTGCTATTATAATTCCGCCATCCTTATAAAAATTCTCCCACTCCATCTTATAGCTTGCAAACCTGTCGACAGCATAAAAGCATGAAGCTGCATAGGGGTTAACATCTTCAGGATTTTTGCCAAAGTCTCCATTAAGATACATTTTAATTAGGGAACTTGATTGACTTTTATAGTTTGGAAACTCAATTTTTTTTACCCTTAGTCCCTCAGCCGTTAACCTTTCAAATAACCTTTGGGTTTGAGTTGCTTTACCGCTTCCATCTGTTCCATCTATTATAATAAGTTTTCCCATTTACTACCCTCCGTTTACTACTAAAATATATTCTCCACTTGCATCGTCTATTCCGTTTAAGGTTATTCCGTTTGCTTTATACTCATTTATTAAATCTATTATATCTTGTGTTATGATTTCACCTGGAGCTAAAACTGGAATACCGGGAGGATATGGCACCACCATCTCTGCGCTTATAAGTCCCTTTGCCTCCTTAATCCTTACCCTCCTTTTAGGCATATAATAGGCATCCCTAAGGGATAAAACCTTTTGATAATTAACATCATAACCTGAAATAATATCAATATTTATATGTCCTTGAACTTTATCCTTTATCTTTAACAATGAAAGTTTTAGATTATCATAAAATTCCTTTTTATCTCCGACGCTTCCAATAAGAACTATATTATAAAGATCCGACATTTCAACTTGAATGCCCTGTTCCCTTCTTAAAATATTTTCTAAGGTTTTCCCACCTAAATTTGAATTTATAACTATCCTGGTTTTATCTATATCATAAATATCTGCTATTCCGATATAATCCTCATCCAAAATCTTTAAACCATCAATGTTCTTTATTTCCCTTTTAAAATCTTCTATGTATCCTATAACATCATCTAAAAGTTTTTCCCCTTCCCCCTCCATAATATTTCTTGCAGCATCTATTGAAGCCATAAGAATGTAAGAGGGGCTTGTAGATTGAAAAATTCTTAACATATATTTTATCCCTGTTGAATCAACACCATAATTTACATTTAAAACAGCAGTTTGTGTTAATGATGGCAATGTTTTATGAAAACTATTGACAGAAACATCAGCACCTAGTTCCATTGCACTTTCAGGAAGTTTAGAGTTAAAGGGGAAATGGGCACCGTGGGCTTCGTCTACCAAAACCAGCATATTAAATCTGTGGGCATATTCTACTAACCCTTTTAAATCAAAACACGTTCCATAATAAGTTGGATAAGTTACTACTATCGCCTTTGCATCCTTATTTTTTTCTATAACCTTAAAGGCTTCATCTAAATTTATTGACACAGGGATATTAAAATCATTCAAAATGGTAGGATTTATATATTCAACTTCTAAATCCCCCAAAAAAGCTGCTGAATAGACGGATCTGTGGCAATTCCTTTGAATTATTATTTTATCCTTAGGTTTTGTAAGTCCAAGAATCATGCTGTAAATCCCTGCAGTGCTGCCATTTACAAGCATGAAGCTTTCCTTTGACTTAAGGCATTTAGAAAGTTTCCCCTGGGCATCCTTTATAATTCCCTCAGGCGAGTGGAGATTATCAACCCCCTCCACCTCAGTAAGGTCCATATTAAAAATGTTTTCTTGGATTATATTTAACTCTTTAAATTCCTTTGCATTATTTTTATGCCCCGGCATATGAAAGGGAATATTATTCTGCTTTATATATTCCAACAAACCATTAATAAGCGGCGTATCCATAAAAACCTCCTTAGTTCTGTTATTTTCAATATATCATATCGCATTAAACTTGTGAACATCTTAGGCATATATTTCTCATTAATGTAAATAATATTCCTGAGGTGAAATTATGTCAAATATCGAGAGAAACTTAATAAAGGGTTATGTTGAAAGCCTAAAGGATAAACTATATGCACTTTTGGATGATTTATATAATATAAAAGTCGATGAAAATCAGGAAAAAAATGCCTTTAATCTTCTAACAAATTTTTTAAAGGAAAACGGCTTTTCAATCAGCAATAATATCCAGCAAATAGAAAACACCTTTTCTGCAGAAATAGGAAATGGAAACAAGAAAATAGCCTTTTTTTGCGAGTTTGAAGCTCTTAAAGAGGGATATACTAACGGACATAACATTCAATGCGTAATGAATATAGGAGGAGCACTTGGTTTAACAAGAGTTCTAGATAAAATCGATTCTAAAATAATTATATATTGTCTTCCTAAGGAGGAATCTTCACCTTTAAAAATCACATTATCAAATAGGCATTTATTTGATGATCTAAATTTAATACTTTGTGCCCATCCAGGTGAAAAGACTTACGAAAGCGTAAGCTCGCTGGCAATGAGCATAATGCAGTTTGAATTTTCCGGAAAAAGGGCAAGTTTTAATTTAAATCCTAATGAAGGTATATCATCTTTAAATCCTATAATAAAGTTCTTAGACATCATTCAGGACCTTAAAAGCGAATTTAACTCCCACCTTGTAAATTACGTCATCAATTGTGACAACCAAGATATCTTTATAATCCCTGAAAAGTCAGCATGCACAATTGGAGTAAAGGCTACAGATATGGTGGTTCTTGAAAAGATAAAGGATAAAATAATAGAAAGCGCCAAATTTATTTCTAAAATTTACTCCTGCGATTTTGACTATAAAGTCCAGGTAGAATATATGCCCTTTAAGAAAAATGTTGAACTTATTAAACTTACTTCCCACAACCTAAAGGAATGCGGCATAATAAACATCCACGGTCCATTATCTTCTGCATTAAGTTTAGATATCGGTCTTATTAGCCAAAGAGTTCCTACAGTCCATCCTTACATTGGAATATGTGAAAAGGGAGAAAGGTATGGGACTGTAGAATTTAAAGAAGCTACAATAAAAAATTATGCAAAGGACATGATGATAAAAGCATCATGTGCCCTTGCACTTACAGCCTATGACTGGATTTTTAAATCCTCTAATCTTCCATAATAAATAGCCTTTAAGATTATTATCATATCATCGATGGTTACCTTAACAGGGTTTACCCTTGTTGATCCCTTCATAGAATTTTCTACTAATAATTTAAAATCCTTCAAGAATTCTTCTTCTCTAAGGCCGGCATCCTTTAAGGATAAAGGGATGCCTATTTTTTTATTTAGCTCTATTATCTCTTCTATTATATCGCTGCCTATCACGTTGCTTATATTATTTAATCTTTCCTTAACCCCTTCATCCCTTGAATTAAATAAAAGGACATAAGGAAGGGCAATTGCATTTAAAAGGCCGTGGGAAAGGTCAAATCTACCGCCTAATGCATGGGAAATTCCATGGGCCATTCCAAGCCCAACATTTGAAAAGGCACTGCCTGCCATAGTGCTGTATATGTGAACCTTTTCTCTAAACTCATAATCTCCATGTTCATAGGATAAGGGCAAATATTTAATTAAACCCTTTATCGCCCCTTCAGCTAGAACCTCAGTAAATTCGTCTATATTTTTATTTATATAGCATTCAACCGCATGGGTTAAGGCATCCATCCCGGTTTCAGCAACTATACTCTTTGGCATTGAAAGGGTTAGATCAGCGTCTAATATAGCAACATCAGGAATAAAGGCGTCGCATTTTAATCCTATTTTTAAATTCATTTCCTCATAAGTTAATACCGATGCCCTTGTAACCTCAGTTCCCGTTCCTGATGTTGATGGGATTGCTATTAGTTTTATCTTTTTTCTCCTTTTAGGAAGAATTAAACTATCAGGATTTTTAATATCAAGTTCTGGATATTCATAAAAGAGGGCAGCAGCCTTAGCAACATCTATAGGTGATCCTCCGCCTATGCCCATTACTGTATCAGGTTGAAATTGTTTCATTTTTTCTATAGCATCCATCACTGTATTTATTGACGGATTCTTTTTCACACCACTAAATATTTCATATTCAGCATTTATATCCTTTAAAATATTCGTAATTCTATCTATTGCACCATTTTTAAACATTGCACTTCCACCAGTTATAATAAAAGCCCTTTTTATCTGCAGTTCTTTAATGTAATCAAGTGAATTTTTCCCTATTATTATGCTATTTCCGTGTAGTTTAATCTCCTTCATATTACGCCTTAAAAGGCTTCACCTCCAAATAAAACTTATCCTTTATATGCATTATACAATATTAAGTTAAAACAATAAATCTTAAACTTAAGTGACGGGGCAAAAGGAAAAAGCCTCAACCGTTTTGGTTGAGGCTTTAACTTACCCGGCAGTCACCTACTCTCCCAGACCGTCTCCAGTCTAGTACCATCGGCGTAGGTAGGCTTAACCTTCGTGTTCGGAATGGGAACGGGTGTTTCCCTACCTCCATCACCACCGGATTTTTACTGCACAATAAGATCAAGCCCTCGACCTATTAGTACCAGTCAGCTCAACGCCTTACGACGCTTACACCTCTGGCCTATCTACCTGGTAGTCTTCCAGGGGTCTTACCGCTTAAGCGTGGGAAATCTCATCTTGGGGTGGGCTTCGCGCTTAGATGCCTTCAGCGCTTATCCCCTCCGAACTTGGCTACCCAGCTGTGCCCTTGGCAGGACAACTGGTGCACCAGAGGTGCGT
>JAOAEI010000019.1 GCA_026416875.1 Caloramator sp. | reverse complement strand
GAATAAAGGGCTTATCGGCCTGCCAATGGATGTTGCAGACAATATTGCCTTTTCTGTAGGCTTGCCTTCTCTTTTTATAAAACCTCCGGGTATTTTCCCTATTGCATAAAGTCTTTCTTCATAATCTACGCTTAGCGGGAAAAAATCTATTCCCTCTTTAGGTTCTGGAGAAGCATTTGCTGTTGCTAGAATAACTGTATCTCCATAGCTAAGCAAAACAGCTCCATTAGAAAGCAAAGCATATTTTCCTATATCTGCTTTAAATATCCTTCCCGCAACTTCCTTTTCAAAAACATGATGCATTATTTTACCTCCCTTCATTTATCTCTAATTTTATTTTTACTATTTATTTCATTTTTAAACTATAATTTAGCAAAAAAAGTATTTAAAATAATAGAGCGGTAAATCCGCTCTATTACTTTCTTATTCCTAATTCTTCAATAATTTTTCTATATCTTTCGATATCATTTTCCATAAGGTAGTTCAAAAGACCTCTTCTTTGACCTACCATCTTCAAAAGACCTCTTCTTGAATGATGATCCTTCTTGTGAACCTTAAGATGTTCTGTTAGGTGATTGATTCTTTCTGTTAACAACGCGATTTGAACTTCTGGAGATCCTGTATCTCCTTCATGCCTTTGGAACTTTGCTATAAGTTCTTGCTTTCTTGCTTTGTCCATTTGTTACACCTCCATAAATTATTAATCGCCATATGCTGAGAATACGCCGGAGCTACGATAATCCCAGCACAGGTTACAAACTATATTTTAGCAGATATCAATAAAGTTGTAAATATTATATATTGAAATAATTTTCTGCTACCCTTATATCATTTATTATCCTTGACTGTAAATCCAAAATACTATTAAATTTTCTCTCTTCCCTTAGGTATTTCAAAAATTCTATTTTTATTGTTCTATTGTATATATTTTTATTAAATTTTAATATATGTGTTTCACATATTCTTTGCTTTTCTCCAAAGGTTGGATTATATCCTATATTAGTTATAGAAGGATAGCTATTGCCATCATAATGGGTAAGTGTTATATAAACACCATTTTTTAAACAAAGATTCCTATCGATAAGAATATTTGCCGTTGCAAACCCAAGTCTTGATGCAAGGCTCTTACCCCTGATAACTTTTCCCTTTAAATAATAGTTATAACCTAGTAATTTGTTTGCCACCTCAACATTTCCGGTTGATAAGGCTTCTCTTATTAAACTACTTGAAACTTTTTGATTATCCTTTAAAACTTCGTCAATAACTATTACATTAATACCATATTTATATGCATTTTCTTTTAAATATTGTATATCTCCCTGAGCATTTTTCCCAAAGGTATAATTATATCCACAAACAAGAACGTCAGCATTAAGATTTGATTTAAGAAATTGCAAAAATTTTTCTGGAGGTAAATTGATAAACCCCTCCTCCAAATCAATATAAATTAGATAGTCAACACCTAAGTTATTGATAATTTCAGTTTTTATATCCTTTGGAGTAATCAAATAATTAGTTGCACTTTTATTGAAATATGAAAACACAGGATTTATGAAGGTTAAAACAGCACTATAAAATTTTTTTGCTTTGGATTCTTTCACAGCACGTCCGATTATTTTTCTATGGCCAAAATGAACCCCATCAAAGGTTCCTAAAGCAACAATTGTTTTTCTATTAATATATATTTCATTATATTTACCTTCTAATATAATCATATACAAACACCTTAGATCAATAGTTTTTCAACTTTTAATATTTTATCTTCAATCTTGCCTATTCCTAAAAATTCATTTTGACAGAACATTTTCACTAATTGATTGGGTAAATCCTCTTTTATTTTAATTCTGTTGCCATTTAACACCATTTTTTTATATTTGGAATCAATATCATATCTTTGAAACTCTAACGCATCCTCCATTTTGACCATATATAAACGATAAGTATCCTCATTAATTGCATCCAATGGGATAGCATCTTTTATGTTAAACCTGCCCGTTCGGGTTCTTAAAAGGAAGCTCATATATCCATTAACCTTTAGCTCTTCCCCTATATCATTGCATAGAGTTCTGATATATGTTCCCTTTGAACATTCAACTTTTAAAAGTGCTTTAGGAGCATTAAAACCTAATACCTCTATATTAAATATTTTTACTTTTCTTGATGGGACATCAAATTCTAGGCCCTTCCTAGCAAGATCATAGGCCCTTTTGCCATTTATTTTGATTGCCGAAAACTTTGGTGGTTTTTGTTCGATTTCCCCAATAAATTTTGTAAGAACTTTATTCAATTCAATTAAATCTATTCCACTATAATCTATATTTTCATAAAGAAAATTGCCATATTTATCATAGGTATCAGTTGCATTTCCTAAAGTCAGTTCACATATATATTCCTTTATGTCACTTGTTAAATACTCAACTATTTTCGTTGCTTTACCAATACAAACAGGCAATACGCCAGCAGCCCCTGGATCTAGTGTCCCCGTATGCCCTATTTTTTTTATTTTGATTTTTTTTCTTAAATAATCAACAACATCGTGGGAAGTCATACCAGGAGGCTTTAATATATTTATTACTCCATCCATTGCATCACTTCCAATGATTTAAAATTTCATTTAATACTTTATTCTTAACTTCATCCAAATCTCCAAATACTGTACACCCAGCAGCCCTTATATGTCCTCCACCATTGAATTTTTCTGCAATCATTCTTACATCTATCTTGTTTTTCGACCTTAAACTAACTCTATACTTTCCTTTTTCAACTTCCTTAATAAAAACCCCTACCTCAACGGTATCTATATCCCTTGCATAGTTCACCATTTCTGAGGCATCGTTCTCATTAGCTCCGCATTCCTCCAACATATCTTTTGTGACATAAATTACAGCAATTGAATTATCCTTATACAGTTCAAGGGTTGATGTTACTTTAGATAGCAATTTAACCTGCTGAACCGTTAAGGTATCAAAAAGTATTCTATTGATCTCAGGAAAATCTATTCCAGTGTTTATAAGATCACCGGCAATATTTAAGGTCATGGAAGTTGTATTGCTATATTTAAAACCTCCAGTATCAGTAACTATAGAAGTATAAAGGCACATTGCAGTCTTTTGTGAAATCTCAAAACCATTAATCCTAATTAAATTGTATATTATTTCGCCAACGGCCCCTGCATTTGTATCAACATAATTAACATCTGCAAACAAATCATTTGAAATATGATGATCTATATTAACTACTACATCTGCCTTATTCAATAATTCGACTAAATGGCCTAACCTTTCTTTATCGCTGCAATCGAGAACAAAAATACAATCATAATGTTTATCAATTAAAGTATTTTTAACATCTGAAAAGCCTGGAAGAAAATCAAACTTTAAAGGCAATTTATCTGGATTGTAAGCGTCAACTTCCTTTCCAATTTCATTAAGAAAATTATATAACCCCAACGTCGAGCCTATGGCATCACCATCAGGAAGAAGATGAGATACAATTGCAAAATCATTATTTTGTTTTATTATATTTCCTATTTTATTCAGAATCATTTCCTTTCATCTCCTGAATCATCTTGGTTATGTGCATACCATATTCTATTGAACGGTCCAGCTCAAATACTATCTCTGGTGTATATCTTGCTTTAATTTTTCTTCCAACTTCCTTCCTTATAAATCCCGCTGCACTTTTTAGACCTTCAAGACATTTTAATTTTTCATCCTCGGACCCAAAAACGCTAACATAAACCTTTGCGTATCTCAAATCCTTTGTTACCTCAACGTCGGTAATAGAAGTTAACATCGGTATCCTTGGGTCCTTCAATTCATTTTGAATAATGTCTCCTACAATTCGCTTTATCTCCTCTGATAATCGAGAAGTTCTTTCGATTGCCATTTACAACACCTCTTAAGCTCTTTTTACTTCTTCAACAGTATATGTTTCTAATATATCGCCTTCTTTAATGTCATTAAATCTTTCAATAGTTAAACCACATTCATATCCGGCTGCAACTTCTCTAACATCGTCCTTAAATCTTTTTAATGATGCTATTTTGCCTTCATATATTACAACACCATTTCTTATTACTCTTATGCTGTTATTTCTATTCACCTTTCCATCTTCTACATAACATCCAGCAATTGTTCCAATGTTTGAAGCCTTAAATGTTTGTCTTACCGAAAGTCTAGCTGTTATTACTTCCTTATATTCAGGCTCAAGCATTCCCTTCATTGCAGCCTGTATATCATCTATTGCCTCATAAATTATTCTATAAGTTTTAACTTCAACCTTTTCCTTTTCAGCAAGTTGCATAGCCATGTTATTAGGTCTTACGTTAAATCCAATTATTATCGCATTTGAAGCAGATGCTAATGTTATATCAGATTCTGTGATTGCTCCAACGCCACCATGTATTACCCTAACCTTAACTTCGTCATTAGTCAATTTCTCTAATGCTTGTTTTAGAGCTTCAACAGAACCTTGCACATCAGCCTTTACGATAATATTTAATTCTTTTACTTTTCCTTCTTTAATCTGGCTGAATAAATCCTGTAGTGTAATTTTACTGCTGGAGGCAAAATATTGCTGTCTTTCCTTTTCCTTTCTCATTTCTGAAATTTGTCTTGCTGTTTTCTCGTCAGAAACAGCATAAAGTATATCCCCTGCATTTGGAACCTCAGCAAGTCCTAAAATCTCAACAGGGATTGATGGACCTGCAGATTTTACTTTCCTTCCCTTGTCATCAATAAGTGCTCTAATCTTGCCGTATGTTGTTCCTGCAATTATGCTATCTCCAACTTTTAATGTTCCCTTTTGAACAATTACTGTCGCAACTGGCCCTCTTCCTTTATCTAATTTTGCTTCTATTATAGTTCCTTTAGCAGGTCTATTTGGGTTAGCTTTTAATTCCTGCATTTCAGCAACCAATAGTATCATTTCTAAAAGTGTGTCGATTCCTTGCTTAGTCTTTGCAGATACAGGAACGCAAATAGTATCTCCACCCCATTCTTCAGCAATTAATCCGTATTCTGTTAATTCCTGCTTAACTCTATCTGGATTTGCTGAACTTTTATCTATCTTATTAATTGCCACTATAATTGGAACATTAGCTGCTTTAGCATGATTAATTGCTTCAATTGTTTGAGGCATCACCCCGTCATCTGCTGCAACAACTAGTATTGCTATATCAGTAACTTGAGCTCCTCTTGCCCTCATTGCTGTAAATGCTTCGTGACCAGGTGTATCCAAAAATACTATCTTCTTATCATTTATATCAACTGTATAAGCACCGATATGTTGAGTTATTCCACCTGCTTCAGTTTCTACTACCTTTGAATGTCTTATAGCATCAAGAAGAGATGTCTTTCCATGGTCAACATGTCCCATAACTGTAACTACTGGTGGTCTTGGCATTAAATCTTCTTCTTTATCCTCAAAGTCATTTATCAAAACTTCTTCTTTTTCTTGTTTAACTTCCCTATCTAATAAAATATTGTATTGTTCTGCAATCTTTTCAGCAACTTCAAAGCTAATTTCCTGATTTATAGTTACAAATACACCCATTAAAATTAATTTTTTTAGTATTTCAGTAGCAGGTTTTTTAATCCTTTCAGCAAACTCACTTACTCTTATACTTTCTGGAATTGTTACTATTCCAATATCTTCTGTTTGTTCTTCTTGTTTTTTATTTTCCTTCCCTACATGTTTTTTAATTTTTTCATTTCTAACTTTTTTTCTTATTTTTTCATTTTTCTTAAAATCATCATCAACATCTAGATCATCAAATTTATCCTCTTCGTGTTTTTCTGTTATTTTTTCTTCCTTGTTTTCTTGTTCTTGAATTTCTTCATCTTTTTTATTTTCTTTGTTTTTTATTTCCTCAACATATTCCATTATTATTTTTGCTTCCTCGCCTTCTATAGAACTTAAATGATTTTTTACTTCTATATCAAACTCTTTTTTTAATAAATCTATAACTTCTTTACTTGTCATATTAAGCTGTTTTGCAAGTTCATAAACTCTTATTATTGACAAAAGCTTCACCCCCATTATTCTGGTTATCAATCTTCTTTAAAAATCCTAATGCAAAATTCTTATCCTTTATAGCGATAACAGATCTTGACGATTTACCTATTGCATAACCTAAATTATCCTTTTCTCCAAAAATGACATATGGAATTTTTCTATATTCACACATATTTATAAATTTCTTTTTTGTATTTTCGCTTGCATCTTCCGCAATTATAACTAATATTGCCTTTTTCTTTTTTATTTCTATTTCTACCGCATCATCTCCGGAAGAAATTTTACCTGCTTTTTGCATAAGACCAATAAAGGAGTAAATATTATCCTTCATTTTTTAACTCCTCCCGCAGTTTTTCATATATTTCCTCGGAGATCTTAACCTCTAATGCCTTATCAAACCTTTTTGCTTTTATAGCCTTTTCTAAGCAGTTAATATCTTTGCAGATATACGCCCCTCTTCCAGCCTTCTTACCTGTCATATCTATGCTTATATCACCCTCTGGACTTCTTACAACTCTTATTAATTCCTTCTTGGGCTTCATTTCTTGACATCCTAGGCACATTCTCATAGGGACTTTTTTAACCTTCATTTAATCACTCCCCTATCTAATCATTTTTAGCCTGGGATTCACTCTTAATATCGATCTTCCATCCAGTAAGCTTAGCAGCTAATCTTGCATTTTGTCCTTCTTTACCTATCGCTAAAGATAATTGATAGTCAGGAACAATTACCTTTGCACTTCTATCTTCCTCATTTACTTCAACACTTATCACCTTAGCTGGACTTAAGGCGTTAGCAATAAACTCTGCTGGATCCTTACTCCACTTCACTATGTCGATTTTTTCTCCATTTAATTCATTTACAACATTTTGAACTCTAATTCCCTTAGGTCCAACGCATGCCCCTGTTGGATCAACATTTTCATCCCTTGAATGAACTGCTATTTTTGTTCTTGAACCTGCCTCCCTTGCTATACTTTTAATTTCTACAATTCCATTAAATATCTCAGGAACTTCCAATTCAAATAATCTTTTTACCAAGCCAGGATGCGTTCTTGAAATTACAACATCAGGACCCTTACCTGTTTTTCTTACTTCAGTTATGTAAAATTTCAATCTATCTCCTTGATTATAAGCATCATTTGGCATCTGTTCAGAAGGTGGTAAAACAGTTTCCCATCTTCCGATTTCAACTATAACATTATATTTATTCCCTTCCTTTGTTTTTTCCTTTCTTTGAACCATACCTGTAATCAAATCGTTTTCCTTTTCAACAAATTCTTTATATAGTATCTCCCTTTCTGCCTCTTTAATTTTTTGTATAACGCTTTGTTTAGCTGTTTGAGCTGCAACTCTACCAAAATCCTTTGGAGTTACTTCTACATCAACGATGTCATCTAATTTATAAATAGGATTAATCTGTTTTGCATCATCTAAACTGATTTCAAGAAGGCTATTTTTTACATCATCAACAACCTTTTTTTGAGCATAAACATGAATATCTCCATTTTCTCTATTTATAACAACTTTAACATTTTGAGCAGTGCCATAATTTTTCTTATAAGCTGACACTAAAGCAGATTCTAAAGCTGTAAAAATATAATCCTTATCAATTCCCTTTTCCCTTGCAATTTCGTTTAACGCTTCAATTAGTTCCACCGTATTCAAGTTTACCCCTCCTTATTCATCTAGATTAGCACTTGATATATTATTAAAATCAATTTCTATTTCTTTGTCCTTTACATTCACTATTACTTTGTTATCCTTAATCCCAAGCAATACACCTTTTATTATTTTTTTGCCCTCTAACTCTTTAAATAGTCTTATTTTTATTTTTCTGTCTTTGAATCTTATAAAATCTTCTTCCTTTTTCAAAGGTCTGTTTATCCCTGGTGAAGATACCTCTAAGTAATAACTAACACTAATCGGATCAACTTCATCTAACTTGTCACTCAAAATTCTGCTTACATTCGTGCAGTCATCAATCGTAATTCCGCCTTCCTTGTCTATAAAGACCCTCAAAAACCATTCATTATTTTCTTTGATAAATTCTACGTCAACCAATTCTAAATTAAATTGTTCTACTATAGGCTTAGCAATATTTGTTACTATTTCAATTATCTTTTTGACATTCATAAAAACCACCTTTCTTTTTTTAGTAGTTTTTGTTAAAGCAGTTCAAGATATACATAAACACAAAGAGTGGGAATTTCCCACTCTTTGCCTGCAAAATTCATTAACATCTAATGTCAATTATAACATTACAATAAATACTTTGCAAGTTAAAACATAGATAATTGGTTAGTTTCAGGCAAATCTTTTAGGCATCCGTGCTTTTCAAGTATCTCAATAACTGTTTTAGATACTTTGCTTCTTAATCTTAAATCCTCCTTTGATAGGAAAGGTCCCTCTTGTCTTGCTTCAACGATCGATCTAGCTGCAGCTTCACCAACGCCTTGGAGAGCTTTAAATGGAGGCAATATTCCTTCATCTGTTATTAAAAATTTAACTGAGTCGGATTTATAAAGATCAACTGGAATAAATTTAAGTCCCCTTAAATACATTTCAAGGGCTATCTCTAAAACTGTTAATAGTCCCTTATCCTTTTGGGTAGCGTTATTGCCTAAATTCTCTATTTCTTTAATTTTATTTCTTATAGCCTTTTCTCCTTTTACTATAAGTTCAGCATCAAAATCATCTGCCCTTACTGTAAAATAGGTGGCATAAAAAGCCTCAGGATAATAAACTTTAAAATAGGCTATTCTTACAGCCATCATAACATATGCTACAGCATGCCCCTTAGGGAACATATATTTGATTTTATTACAGGAATCAATATACCATTGTGGAACATCGTGTTTTTTCATTTCCTCTATATCTTCTTCCTTTAGTCCCTTACCCTTTCTAACTCTTTCCATAATATTAAATGCTAGTTTTGGATTAAGTCCCTTATAAATTAAATAAAGCATTATGTCATCTCTGGTTGAAATAACTTCCTTTAATGTGGCATATCCATTTCTGATTATATCCTGTGCATTATTTAACCAAACATCCGTTCCATGGGACAATCCTGCAATTCTAACAAGTTCTGCAAATGTTTTAGGTTGCGTATCAATAAGCATTTGCCTAACAAACTTAGTTCCAAATTCAGGTAAGCCCAAAGTTCCAACATCGCAGTTTAAATCTTCAGGTTTAATACCTAAAGGCTCAGTTGATGTGAAAAGTTTTAATACATTTGGATCACCTAGGGGTATTTTACGCGGATCTATTCCCGTTAAATCCTGAAGCATTCTTAAAACTGTCGGATCATCATGTCCAAGTATATCAAGCTTTAACAATCTACCACTAATAGAATGATAATCAAAATGCGTAGTAATTACATCTGAATCTACATCATCTGCAGGTTTTTGAATTGGTGTAAATTCAAAAATTTCCTTATCCCTTGGAACAACCATAACTCCTCCAGGATGTTGTCCTGTAGTTCTTTTAACCCCTGTGCACCCTTTTACAAGCCTTTCTATTTCTGCTTGAGATACCCTTAAATTATGCTCTTCAAGATAATTTTTTACAAAACCATATGCCGTTTTTTCAGCTATTGTTCCAATCGTTCCTGCTCTAAAGACATGGCCCTTACCAAAAAGCTCTTCAGTATATTTATGGGCAACAGGCTGATATTCACCTGAAAAGTTTAAATCTATATCTGGCTCTTTATCTCCTTCAAAACCTAAGAAAACCTCAAAGGGTATATCATGCCCATCTTTATTATAATCATGACCACAAATTGGGCATTTTTTATCCGGCAAATCTGCACCAGACCCAATGCTTCCATCAAAAAAAAATTCAGAATGCTTACAATTAGGACATACGTAATGTGGAGGTAAGGGATTTACTTCTGTTATATCGCACATAGTGGCAACAAAGGAAGAACCAACAGAACCTCTTGAACCTACAAGATAACCATCATCAAGGGACTTTTTAACTAATTTATGTGCAATCAAATACATCACAGCATAACCATTATTTATTATTGAATTTAATTCCTTATCTAGTCTCTTTTGAACAACCTCTGGCAGATTTTCACCGTATATTGAATGTGCTTTATTTAATGTCATTTTTCTAATTTCTTCCTCTGCACCATCTATTTTAGGCGGAAATGTCTCTTCAGGAATTGGCTTTATAACCTCCACCTCGTCTGCAATTTTATTTGTATTAGTTATTACCACCTCATAGGCCTTTTCTTCTCCTAGATAGCTGAATTCATCTAGCATTTCATCTGTCGTTTTAAAATATAAAGGTGCTTGATTATCTGCGTCATTATAACCTTGTCCATACATTAATATTCTTCTAAAGTATTCATCCTGAGGATCAAGAAAATGAACATCTCCTGTAGCTACTACTAGCTTACTATATTTTTCCCCTAGCTTAACGATCTTTTTATTTAATTCTAACAAATCCTCCTCAGTTTCAATTTTACCATTTTCAATTAAAAAATAATTGTTTTGTCTTGGTTGAATTTCAAGATAGTCATAAAATTTAATTATTTTTTCTAACTCCTGTTCATTCGCACCATTTAAAAGCGCTTGAAAAACTTCTCCTGATTCACAGGCACTTCCAATGATAAGTCCATCCCTCATACTTTCTAAAAGACTTTTAGGAATTCTTGGTCTTTTATGAAAAAACTCTAAATGAGAGTAAGATATAATTTTATATAAATTTTTTAAACCTGTATAATTTTTAGCAAGTATTGTTATATGATATGAATCAGCTTTTTTATAATCAAAACTTGAAATATATAATTTATTTATATCTTCTATCGTATTTGCTCCTTTTTCTTTTAACATCTTTAAAAATTTAATAAAAATGTTTGCCGTTGCCTCTGCATCATCAACTGCTCTATGATGATTTTCCAATGTAACTCCTAAATGTTCTGCAATAACATTTAATTTATGCTTTTTTAAATCATGCAATAACCATCTTGATAGGGTTAACGTGTCGATAATGGTATTTTCAAAATTCAAGTTTAAGTTTTTTGATTTTTCTCGTATAAAGCCAGTATCAAACTTTGCATTATGGGCTACTACTGGTGCATCACCGATGAATTCAAGGAATTTTGGCAGAACTATATCGATTTTAGGTTTATCTATAAGCATTTCATTGGTTATACCCGTTAATTTGATTATTTCTTCTGAAATTGTTTTATGTGGATTAATAAGGGCTGAAAATCTATCAATAATTTGAAAATCCTTTACTTTTACTGCCCCTATTTCTATTATTTCATCCTTTATTTGATTAAATCCTGTTGTTTCTATATCGAAAACCACAAAGGTGTCATTTAGTTCCTGTTTTCCTGGCCTTAGTATCAAAGGTTCACCATCATTTACCAAGTATCCTTCAACCCCATATATTACCTTAACTCCTGTTTCTGCAGCAGCATCCATTGCTTCCGGAAAGGCTTGAACAACACCATGATCAGTTATGGCTATAGCTTTATGTCCCCATTCCTTTGCTCTTTTAATTAAAGATTTAGCCGATGCTACTCCGTCCATTGCGCTCATTTGAGTATGAAGATGTAGCTCAACCCTTTTTTCAGCCGCATTATCCCTGCGTTTAGGAACGTCTAACTTTTCAATTGATTTTGCTATAATAACCAATTCCTTTAAAAAAGGATCATTGGAAACTTCACCAAATACCTTTATAAATGTTCCATTACAGATTTTATTTTTTATTTCATCAGCTTTTTTATTGTTTACAAATAATTTTACTGCAATTGAAGATGTATAATCTGTGACATAAATTGTTAATATTATTTTACCCGTTTTAGTTTCTTTAGAGTCGATATTAAAAACCTCTCCACTTACAGCAACAAGTTCTGATGTCTCATTTATAGAAATTATTTTTACTACATCTTGTTTTATTTCTTTGCCTATAACTATATTGCTATCCTCTTTATTATCCGATTCAATATTCATATTTTGAGAAATACTTTTACTTTCTTCTTTTGCATTGTTCTTTTCATTTAGAAATGCTACAATTAGCTTTTTTTCTTCCTCAGCTTTTTCATTATTGTATTCTTCTATATTCACTTCTTTAAGTTTAAAATTTATTTTTATATCTAATTTATAAAACTTTTTAATATAATTACTTAAGTAATGATCTACCTTTTTACTTGAAAGCAATTTATGAGTAAATTGATTTTGAATTATTATGTTTAGACTTTCATCATTAATTTCAAAATCACTATTTATAAGCAAGGAAGCTATTGAAGGATTATTCTCCAAAGCCTCATCAATTATTTTATTAAATGTTTCCTTATTAAAACTTTGAAGATCAATTAGGTTTGTATTTAAATGAAAAAATATGTCGCTATCAATGTTTAATTTTTGCTTAAAAATTCCCTTCAATTTATTTAATAACATTTCATCATACATTTTTGTAGCTATTAAATAAATATCAATTCTACCTTCAGATTTATTTACCATAATTTTTTTTATGTAAACATCATTAAATTCACTTAATTCAACCTGTGGATCGTTAATTACTTCTTTTAATGCTTTCAGCATTTATTTCACCATCCTGCTACATCTTCAGTGTCTTTATTATATCCCTATACATTTTCATCCTTGCTTTAAAGCCTTCTTTAAAACCTAATTTTTCTTCCTTCATAATATGGGTTAGATCTTTAAGTTCTACGTTTTTAACTCTAAAATTATTTTTTCGTAAGTATCTTGTAAGGGCAACTTCTATACCATATTTTGTATATTCGATATTATCTATATTATTAAAAATATATTTTTTTAATACCCTCTGACCAGATAAAAATGGTGCTATTTTTTGTGCTAAATCTGTTGTTAAACGACCATTTACAAAAATCCCAACCGTCATATCAGCCTCATCGTTAATAACTGGAAGTAGTAAATCAATAACATGATTTTCTTTTAATCCAATAAGATCTGCATCAAGAAGCATGACAATATCATTTTGGGAATTTTCAATTCCTATTTTAACAGCAGCTCCTTTTCCCATATTCTCTGGCAACTCTATAACCGTAGCTCCTGCTTTTTTTGCTATTGAAGCAGTTTTATCAGTTGATCCATCGCTAACAACTATTATTTCGTTGATTAAATTAACCTTTTTTACCGTATCGATAATGGAGGCAATTGTTTTTTCTTCATTATAAGCTGGAATAATACAAGATACTTTCATAAATATCCCCCTATAAATTTATGATATTTTAAAGTTTTTCAATTTCCTTTAGTAGCTCCTCCAAAATTTCTGATTCCTGAACCTTTTTTATAATTTCACCCTTTTTAAATATAAGAGCTTCACCTTTGCCTGCTGCAATCCCAATATCGGCTTCTTTAGCTTCACCTGGACCGTTAACTGCGCACCCCATAATAGCAACCTTAATTGGTTTTGTATAGTTTTCTAATTGGTTTGTTATTCTTTGTGCTAATTCTATTAAATTAATATTTGTCCTTCCACAAGTTGGACATGAAACTATTTCAATTCCTTTTCTTAACCCTAGAGACTTTAAAATTTCCCTTGCTACTTTAATTTCATTAGCTGGATCATCAGTTAATGATACCCTTATTGTATCCCCAATTCCCTCGTAAAGTAATAAACCAATTCCAAGGGATGATTTTACTGTTCCTGATATTAATGTTCCAGCTTCCGTAACGCCTAAGTGTAATGGATACTCAATGCTTTTTGAAAGTATTTTATAGGATTCTATGGTTTCTAATACGTCAGATGATTTTACAGAAACTACAATATTAAAAAAATCCAAATCCTCCAACAATTTTACGTTTCTTATTGCGCTTTCAGCTAAAGCTTCCGCACACGGCCTTTTATATCTCTCAAGTATATCCTTTTCTACAGATCCCGAATTTACACCTACTCGAATAGGAATATCATAATGTTTTGCAGCTTTAATTATTTCCTTTATTTTCTCAACTCCGCCCACATTACCGGGATTGATTCTTATCTTATCTGCTCCATTTTCAATAGATTTAATAGCTAATTTATAATCGAAATGAATATCTGCAACTAATGGAATGTTAATTTCCTTTTTAATTTTTCTTATAGCCTGTGCTGACTCCTCATCTGGAACTGCCACTCTTATTATTTCACATCCTGCCCTTTCAAGTAGTTTAATCTGTTCTATCGTATCCTTAACGTTTGCAGTTTTAGTATTTGTCATAGATTGAATAGTAATAGGTGAATCACCGCCAATAAATATATTCCCTATCTTTACTTTTTTAGTTTTCTTCCTTTTCATAAATCATCACCTTAAGCAAAAATTCTCAATATATCTCTATAAGTAATAATTATAGCAAGTAACATCAATAATGTAAAACCAATGAGGTTAATCAATCCAATCTTATTTTCATCTATCTTTCTTCCTGTTATACCTTCAATAAAAGTAATAACTACCCAACCTCCATCTAAGGCAGGGAATGGAATCAAATTCATTATTCCTAAATTTATACTCAAAAATGCTGCAAAATATAGAAGACTCCATATCCCGATTTTTGCTGCTTCTCCAGACATCTTAATTATTGCAACAGGTCCTCCTACATTGTCAGCTGATACCTTTCTTGTTATAAGCCCCCCTAGGACTATTAGCATTTGTTTTATTGATACTATAGTTTCATTTATAGATGAAGAAATCGCTATAAACAAATTTCCCTTTTCTACCTTTGGAGTTATACCGATTATATATCTATTGTCTTCTTCGCTTTTTATAGGAGTGAGGGATTTATCAATTATGATATTATCTCTTTTGATTGTTAAAACAAATTCTTTACTTTTGTTATTGTTCATAAAAATCAAAAAATCATTCCACGAACTTACTTTAGAACCATTTACTGCTATTATTTTATCCCCAGGTTTGATTCCTGATTTAAAAGCTGGATAATCCTTTACAACATTATCTATAGTTAAGGTAGTTACTCCAACATTATAAAAAATAATTATAAAAAGTATGATAGCCAAAACAAAATTCATAAAAGCTCCAGCTATTAAAATAGATAATCTTTTCCAAGGACTTTGTTTTCTAAATGCCCTAGGATCGTCGCATTCTTCTTCCTCCCCAAGCATCTTAACATAACCGCCTATAGGTAGTAATCGTATACTGTATTCAGTTTCATTACCTTTTATTCTAAAAAGCCTAGGTCCCATACCTATTGAAAATTCTAATACCTTAACATTATTGATTTTAGCCAAAATAAAATGACCCAATTCGTGAGCAGTTATCAATAGCCCGAAAACAAAAATAGAAGCAAATAAAGTTGTCAAATCAATCACCTTCCTATTTAATCAATTCATTAATATAATTTCTTGTCAGTTTTTCAATCTCTATTATCCTTTCAATCGTCAAATTATATTCCACCTTATGATTTTCCATAGAAGCTTGTATTAGTTTAGGTATTTCAAGGAAAGAAATTTTTCCTTCTAAAAATAGTCTTACAGCCTCTTCGTTTGCTGCATTTAGCACAGTAGGCATTGATCCGCCAATTTTCCCTGCTTGGTAACCTAAATTTAAACATTCAAAGGTTTCAGCATCTGCCTCTTCAAAGGTAAGTTTTGCCACAGACTTAAGATCAAGATAACTTGATATGTTGTTAGTCCTACATGGATACTCAAGTGCATATTTTATTGGTAATTTCATATCCGTAACACCTAATTGAGCAATTATCGAGCCATCAATATACTCAACCATTGAATGGATAATACTTTGTGGATGTATTATAACGTCGATTTTATCATAATCCAAATCGAATAACCAATGGGCCTCAATTACTTCAAGAGCCTTATTCATTAATGTAGCTGAATCTACCGATATTTTTTTGCCCATATTCCATCTTGGATGTTTAATTGCCATCTCCGGCGTAACATCCTTCAATTCTTCTTTTTTGTAACCTCTAAATGGTCCGCCTGATGCTGTTAAAATTATCCTTCTAACAGCTTCCTTTTTATTCCCTTGTAACGATTGAAAAATAGCATTATGTTCACTATCAACGGGAATAATTTCTGCCTTGTATTCTTCTAATTCCTTTTTTATTATTTCACCTGCTACGACCATCGTTTCTTTGTTTGCTAATGCAATTCTTTTTTTAGATCTAATCGCTCTGACTGTTGGCCTTAAACCAATCATACCAACAACAGCAGTCAAGACTATGTCAACTTCATTTAAAGATGCAACATATTCTAGTCCTTCCATCCCTGTTAAAACCTCTATTTCATAATTTACAAGTTTATCCTTTAAATAATTTTTTTTAGACTCATCCATAATGACAACATAATTAGGTCTGAATTCTTTCGCCTGTTCAATTAATAATTCTACATTTTTATTTGCCGTTAAGGCTATTATTTTATATTCTTCTTTTCGTTCCCTTACTATGTCTAATGCCTGTGTTCCTATTGAACCTGTAGAACCAAGAATGCAAAGCCTATTCATCCTACTGCTCCTTTCACAAATTTGTTTTCCTTAGTAAATAACTCCAAAGCAAACAAATATATCACTGGAGCTAGAATAATTCCAGACCATCCAAAAACAACATAACCCAAATAAAGGTTTAAAATTATCACAATAGGGCTTAGTTTGAACTTTGTTTTTAACAATTTAACCTCCATAATTTGCCTTATAAAAATGTTAAGGATATAAGATAAAATTAATCCTATCGCTGAAACAGTGTGATGTTCTAAAAATTCTATTAAAATCATTGGAATGAATAATAAAGCTGGCCCAACTATAGGTAATATATCTAAAATACTGCATATTATGCCTAAAATTAAAGCATTTTTATAACCTAAAAGTAAAAAGCTAAATGTCATGAAAATGAATGAAATAGCAACAAGTTGTAGTTGAACAATTATCATCATTTGAATAAAGTTATATACGTTTTTTGCAGCTAATCGAATTTCAAAAGGTATATACTTTTTAAAAAACTTTGAAATCATATCATAATCATAGCTTATAACTGCAGATAGAAATATGGTTAATAAAATGTTTGATAAGCCATTTATAGTGTTATAAACAAAATTTATTGACTGCTGCTTAAATGAATCAATAAATGCATAAAAATACTCTAACACTTTTTGTAAATTTGTTCCCGAATAGTTGTCGTTATATTGTCTAATCGTTCTGTCTATATTTTCAAAATAAGATGGTATATTATTCAATTTATTCAGTATAGCGTTATAAGAAAAGTTTAATATTATTTTTGTCATCAAAAAAATAACAAAAATAATAAACAAATATGCAATTACAACAGCTGCTATTCTTCTTTTTAATATTTTTTCAATACTTTCTACTAAAGGTTGTAATATTAAAGCTATTAAAAAAGCAACAAAAAGCAGATTAAAATAGGTTAATGTTATTTTTATAATGGCAATTGTAACCATCAAAAAGATCCATTTAAAATAACTATTTTTATCAATCTTCATATCAACCTAAAATCTCATTATTTCTATATAATAATATACTAAAGGAGCAACAAATAGTATGCTATCAAATCTATCTAAAACGCCACCATGTCCAGGCATAATATTTCCATAATCCTTTATTCCAACATGTCTTTTTATTAGCGATGCAGAAAGATCGCCTATTTGTGATATAACTCCCCCTATGATAGCAAGGAACAAAATTGATAATATACTTATATTAGTTTCCCTATTAAGTATTAACCAAATTATGCTTCCCACTATACTTCCTAAGATTCCACCTATTGAACCTTCTATAGTCTTTTTAGGACTTACATCTGGACAAAGTTTGTGTTTCCCAAAATATCTACCTGTATAATAGGCGAAGGTATCACATGCCCATGGAACAATATAGGTCAACCATATAAATTTACTACCAAAATTGCTATTTCTAATTTGTATCAGTGTGTCAAAAAAAACTATGATATACAAAATACCAATAACAGTAAGGGCTGATGACATAACGTTATATTTCTTATCGAAAATTGGCACTGCCATACTTAAAAGAGTTGCAAAAATAATTATCGAAAGATTTAGTTCAAAGGTATAGTCTAAAAAAACAAATATAAAATTTAAACAATAAATTAAAATAATTACCGGTGTAATCACTTTGTTGTTAGTCCTTTTATAAGCTGATATGTATTCAAACAGAGCAATTGCAGTTAAAGCCATAACCCCTACTTTGAATATATTACCTCCTACAATTGTAAAAAAGATCAATATTGGAATTGCTACTATTGCACTAATTACCCTCGTATTCAACTTATTCACCCTCTTTATTTTATTGCTCCAAAGCGTCTTTCTCTTTTTTGATAGTCCTTAATAGCCTCTAAAAGATATTTGCTATTGAAATCAGGCCAATATATATCAGAAAACCATAACTCTGAATAAGCAATTTGCCATAAAAGAAAATTACTTATCCTCAGCTCACCACTTGGTCTAATTAGCAAGTCTGGATCAGGAATATTTGCAGTATCCAAATAGCCTGAAATTATATTCTCATCAATATTTTCTACATTAAGGTTACCAGAAGTAACATCCTTTACAATGTTAATTATAGCTCTTTTAATTTCATCACGTCCCCCATAGTTTAAAGCTAAATTTAATGTTAAACCACTATTATCCTTTGTTTTTTCCTTAGCCCTTTTTAATTCCTCCTGACAAATAGGTGGTAATTTTGAAATATCACCTATCCAATTAATAATAACATTATTCTCATCAAGCTCTTCCACTTCTTTTCTTAAATATTCAACAAGTAAATTCATCAGAGCATTTACTTCATCCTGCGGTCTTTTCCAGTTTTCTGTTGAAAATGCATATAAAGTTAAATATTTTACTCCTATCTTAGAACATGTTTTAACGATTTCACGAATAGTTTCAACCCCAGCTTTGTGACCCATTGTTCTAGGCAAATTCCTTTTCTTTGCCCAACGGCCATTACCATCCATTATAATCGCTATATGTTGTGGTATATTTGAAAGGTCTATTTCCTCATCAATTATATCATCCTCTTTTTTCCTTTTGAATAACCACTCCATAATAATTTAACCTCCTAATGCAAAAATGCCCCTCCAAAGAGGGGATTAGAAATATGATACATAAATAGTAATCGCATTTGTTTCATCAATTTTAATAATTCTTACTTCATCTCCCAATTTTGAACCATTTGGTGGTAATACATATTTAACCGTATAAGAGACATTTTGACTGCTTAAGATTTCTTCAACGAAATTTAATGGATATCCTAAAAATCTTTGCATTTCCATTACACAGTCATAATCTCCTTCTCTTTAGCTTCTACAAGCTTATCTATTTCCTTTATAAAATTATCTGTTAACTTTTGAATTTCATCTTCTGCTCTTTTAATTTCATCCTCAGATACTCCTTCTTTTTTAAGAGCCTTAATCTTTTCATTAGCATCTCTTCGAATTGATCTAATTGCCACCTTAGCATCTTCACCATGTTTTTTAACTACTTTAACTAGATTTTTTCTTGTTTCCTCAGTTAGTTCAGGTATTACAAGTCTTACAACATTTCCATCTGCAACTGGATTTATACCAAGATCTGACTTTTGTATAGCCTTTTCTATACTTTTTACAACGCTCTTATCCCAAGGTTGTATCAATAAAACTCTTGGTTCAGGAACAGTAATTGTTGCTAATGATGAAATATGAGTTGGTGTTCCATAGTAGTCAACAGTTATTTTATCAAGCATAGCTGGATTTGCTCTTCCTGCCTTTAAGCTTTGCAATTCATGTTTTAAAAGTTCAAGAGATTTTTTCATTTTTTCTTCATGAGATTTAATAACTTCTTTAATCATTATTTTCCCTCCCTATGAATTTGAAACTAAAGTGCCTACCATTTCACCACACACAGCCTTTTTAATATTTCCAGGAGTATTTAGTCCAAAAACAATTATAGGTATGTTATTGTCCTTACACAATGACGTTGCTGTTGAGTCCATTACCTTTAAGTCCCTTTCTAGAACTTCTTGGAAGGTTAATTTATCAAATTTTTGAGCATTAGGATTTATATTAGGATCTGAATCGTAAACTCCATCTACATTTTTAGCTAGCAAAATAACCTCTGCACATATTTCTGCCGCCCTCAATGCAGCCGCAGTATCTGTTGAAAAGTAAGGGTTTCCTGTGCCTGCTGCAAAAATTACTACTCTACCCTTTTCTAAATGTCTTACAGCTTTTCTTCTTATAAATGGCTCTGCTATCTCCCTCATTTCAATTGCTGTTTGAACTCTAGTTACTACTCCCATATTTTCTAATATATTTTGAAGGGCCATGGCATTTATGCATGTTGCCAGCATACCCATATAGTCTGCAGTTGTTCTATCCATTCCTGCACCATATCTGCCCCTCCATATATTCCCTCCACCAACAACTGCACCTACTTGAACACCCATTTCAACAAGTTCTTTAATTTCCTGTGCAATTCTTTGAACTACTTCAAAATCAAATCCATATCCATTTTTCCCTGCTAAGGCTTCCCCACTTAACTTTAGCATTACCCTTTTATACTTTGGTGTTGTCATAACAAACCTCCAAAATAATAATTCTCCAAAATTTATTAAAATCCTTCTTTTTTCAAAAAAAGAGAACACAGCTGTGTTCTCTTTACATTTTAACTTGCTTCATTACTTCTTCAGCAAAGTTTTCTTCCTTCTTTTCTATACCTTCGCCCTTTTCAAATCTAGCAAACTTAACTACAACAATTTCATTTCCAGCTTCTTTTGATTTGTTTTCAAGATATTTTCTTATAGTTAAATCTTGATCCCTAATCCAAAGTTGTTCAATAAGGCATACATCTTTATAATATTTTTGCAATCTTCCATCAACCATCTTATCAACAACTTTTTCTGGTTTTCCTTCGTTTAATGCTTGTTGTCTATAAATTTCCTTTTCCTTTTCAATAACATCTGCTGGAACATCTTCTTTATTTAGATATAATGGATTTGCTGCAGCTATTTGAAGGGCAAGTTCCTTCGCTACTTCCTTAAGAACTGCTTCATTTCCTCCCTTTAATTGCACCATAACAGCTATTCTTCCGCCGCCATGGATATAGTCTGATATAACTCCTTCCTCAGCAACAAATCTTTCGAATCTTCTAAAGGTCATATTTTCTCCAAGCTTTGCTATAAGCCCAGTTATAGCATCTTTAACGCTTACATTGTTATCAGCAATAAACTTTTCATCAAGTAATTCCTCAACTGTATTTGCATTTGAATGTGCAGCATGCTTTGCTATGTTTTTAGCTAATTCAGCAAAGTCAGCGTTTTTAGCAACAAAGTCAGTTTCACAATTTAATTCTATTATAGCGCCCCTCTTACCATCCTCTGAAATATAAGTTTCAACCAATCCTTCTGCTGCAACTCTTCCAGCTTTTTTTGCAGCAGCAGCTAAACCTTTTTCTCTTAATATTTCTATAGCCTTTTCCATATCCCCATTTGCTTCAGTAAGAGCCTTTTTGCAGTCCATCATACCTGCGCCTGTTCTTTCCCTTAGCTCACTAACCATTTTAGCGGTTATTTGCATATTTATTCCTCCTTATGTAAATAATTCTAACATTATGTCAAAGGTAAGGGAATAATCCCTTACCTTAATTATTCTGCCATTTGTTCTCCTTGTCTTCCTTCAATAACTGCATCTGCAATCTTTGAAGCGATAAGCTTAACAGCTCTGATTGCATCATCATTACCTGGAATTACATAATCTACATCATCTGGATCACAATTAGTATCTACAATTCCTACTACTGGTATACCTAAAATTCTTGCTTCTGCAACAGCATTTTTTTCCTTCCTTGGATCAACAATAAAAAGAACGTCTGGAATTCTCTTCATATTCTTAATTCCGCCAAGGTTCTTTTCTAATTTTTCCTTTTCATGCCTTAACTTCATAACTTCCTTCTTAGGAAGAAGTTCGAATGTTCCATCTTGTTCCATTCTTTCTAATTCTTCAAGTCTTTCAATTCTTGTCTTAATTGTCTTAAAGTTTGTAAGCATACCGCCAAGCCATCTTTCATTAACATAGTGCATTCCACATCTTACTGCTTCTTCTTTAATTGAATCTTGAGCTTGCTTCTTAGTTCCAACAAAAAGAATTTCCTTACCTTCTGCAGCAGCTTGTTTTACAAATTCATAAGCTTCTTCCATTTTCTTTACTGTTTTTTGTAGGTCGATAATATAGATTCCATTTCTTTCAGTAAAAATATACTGAGCCATCTTTGGATTCCATCTTCTTGTTTGATGACCAAAGTGAACTCCTGCTTCTAAAAGTTGCTTCATTGAAATAACTGACATTTTATACACCTCCATTTGGTTTTTTCCGCCGCTACTCTCATTTTTTTAAAAGGCCCTTCGGCACCCTTTTAAAAATCGAGTAGCGTGAGTATTTATTACCTTAAGTAGTATAACATATAAATAAAAAATTGACAACATAATTATATTTATTTTTACAGATTTTTTCTTAAAAAACATATCCCTTGACCATCAAGGGATATGTTTTTAGTTATTCTTTAATTTTTTAAGTTCGTCCAATAGTTTATCATTCAATATCTTAATGTGTGTTCCCTTCATTCCTAAAGAACGTGACTCAATTACACCTGCACTTTCAAATTTTCTTAGAGCATTTACTATAACAGAACGTGTAATACCCACTTTATCTGCAATCTTACTTGCAACAAGTAATCCTTCATTTCCTTCTAATTCATTAAAGATATGCTCTACAGCTTCTAATTCTGAATATGATAAAGTTCCAATAGCCAATTGAACAACGGCTTTTTTTCTTGCTTCCTCTTCTATTTCCTCTTGCTTAGATCTTATAATTTCCATACCAACAATAGCAGCACTATATTCAGCTAATACTAAATCTTCGTCAGTAAACTCTGAACCATATCTTGCTATCAATAACGTTCCTAATCTCTCTCTATTACCTATTATTGGAACGATAGTTGTATATTTATTTACATGAATACATTCCCTTCCTCTATCAAACACACACAATCCTTCGTTTTTTAAATTCGGTCTAGTTTCATTAATTGTCAAAATCTGATTGTTATAATCCTCAGGGAATTTTTGTTCATTAATTACAATTTCCTTTAAAACTTCACACTCAAAAGAATCCACCAAGCTATACCCAAGAACTTTACCTTTTCTGCTTACAATGTAGACATTGCAATTCATAACATCGCTTAAAGTTTTACATATGTCTGAAAACACTACTGGTTCTGTTGCGGATTTTTGCAATATTTTATTCAAAACCCTAGTCTTTTCTAATAGAGTTGCCATATCTTCATTACCATCCTTTCCTCATATAATAAATTTTGTTGTATCGTATTGTTTGTATAAATCCTTAAGTTTATTTTGCACATAATTTCTATCGATAATTATTTTTTTAGGAAGATCTGGAGCTTCAAAGGATATATCCTCAAGAACTTCCTCTATAACAGTATGAAGTCTTCTTGCACCTATGTTTTCCTGTTGCTGGTTCATTACAAAGGCTGCCTGTGCAATCTCATCTATACCATCATCCATAAATTCTAATTCTACACCGTCTATACTTAACAATTCAATGTATTGCCTTATTAGAGCATTTTTGGGCTTTACAAGTATTTCCTTAAAATCCTCTTTTGTTAAATCTTTAAGTTCAACCCTAACAGGAAATCTTCCCTGAAGTTCTGGTATCAAATCAGTTACTTTAGAAACATGGAAGGCACCAGCGGCTATAAATAAAATATAATCAGTTTTTATAGGTCCATATTTTGTATTGACAGTGCTTC
The DNA here is from genome assembly GCA_026416875.1 of Caloramator sp. Taxonomy (GTDB): domain Bacteria; phylum Bacillota; class Clostridia; order Clostridiales; family Caloramatoraceae; genus Caloramator. Next base: position 1,456 of record JAOAEI010000019.1, on the reverse strand, counting down.
CTTCAACTATTGGCAAAATATCCCTTTGAACTCCCTCCCTCGAAACATCGGGACCGCTTCCTTTAGTCCTACTCGCTATTTTGTCAATCTCATCTATGAATACTATTCCATCTTCTTCAGCTCTTTTTTTTGCCTCTTCAATAACTAAGTCCATATCAATTAGTTTAGAAGCTTCCTCCTGAGAAAAAATTCTTATTGCTTCCCTAACCTTAACTTTTTTCTTTTTTTTCTTTTTGGGAAATAAATCACCAAAAATTTCATTAAAGTTAATATTCATACCTTCCAAATTGGATCCTGCCATAATCTCAACCGGCATTAAATTAGAATCTTCTATTTCAATTTCAATTATCAAATCGTCTAATAAACCAGCTTCTAATTGATTTAGAAGCTGTTCTCTTTTTAATTGTAAATCATTTTCATCTATTTCTTCAGCTTCAACCGCTTTAGTCTCCTGCTGAAAACCAAAAATAAATTCAAAGGGATTTTTAACATTTGTCTTTTTATTTGGAAGAGGAGCTAATATGTTTAACACTCTTTCTTTAGCTAATGCTAACGCTTTTTCGTTAACTTCATTCATTTTTTCTTCTTTAACTATTCTAATCGATTCCTCCATGAGGTCCCTAATTATCGAATCAACATCACGACCTACATAGCCAACTTCAGTAAACTTTGTTGCTTCTACTTTTATGAAGGGAGCCTTGACTAATTTTGCAAGTCTTCTTGCAATTTCTGTTTTGCCTACGCCTGTCGGACCTATCATTAAAATATTTTTTGGCATTATATCTTCTTTAATTTCAGAAGTTAGCATCCTTCTTCTATACCTATTCCTCAAGGCAATTGCAACCTTTTTCTTTGCTTCATCTTGTCCAATAATATATTTATCTAATTCCTTTACAATTTCCTTTGGAGTCATGTTGTTCACTTTTGTTCCCCCCTTTAAGGGAAGTTATATAGTTTCTACTATAATGTTGTTATTTGTATAGACACAAATTTCTGAAGCAATAATTAAGGACTCCCTTACAATTTCCTCTGGAGAAAGATCTGTGTTTCTTTTTAGAGCTCTTGCTGCAGCTAAAGCATACATAGCACCGGATCCAACGGCAGCTATACCATCATCTGGTTCTATAACTTCGCCATTCCCAGAAATAATTAAAATAGTATCTTTATTAGCAGCTATCATTAATGCCTCTAATCTTCTTAAAATTTTATCACTTCTCCACAAACTTGCTAATTCTACTGCAGCCTTTTTTAAATTGCCGTTTGTTTGCTCCAATTTTTCTTCAAATTTTTCAGAAAGCGTAAAAGCATCAGCTACAGATCCAGCAAAACCGATTAAAACTGAATCTTTATAAATCTTCCTTATTTTTTTAGCTGTGCTTTTTATTATTGTATTTTCGCCAAAAGTTACCTGTCCATCCCCAGCTATTGCAACTTTATTGCCTTCTTTAACTGCAAC
>JAOAEI010000199.1 GCA_026416875.1 Caloramator sp. | reverse complement strand
AGACGATACATTCTATTTTAGAAATATAGTATTTGATTTTGACACCATACCGATAGACAGTTTAACAGAAGAGTTAAACGAACTTAAATCAGTCGTATTATTAGAAAAAAATCAAATAATAAAACTTATAAACAGAATATCAGCAGGAAGAATGGTAAAGAGTATAGAATTAGAAATAAAATCCGAAATACCCAATGCCTCAATAAAATTTAAGTGTCATGATAGTATCATGAAGTCAAGTGAAATAGTAAAAGCAAAAGCCAAGAATGTTATTGATGTGGCGATATCTTTAGACTTTGATAGCCTTCTACAAGCAATAAAACAAATACCAACAAAAGAGTTTATAGTAAAATATTCAAATAACAATAACAAATTAGCCATAATTAGTAGCGACAAAGAAATAATATCACTAATACCGACAAATTAACAAGGTTTAACAGGGGTAGTTACTTAACTATCCCTATTTCATTATATAGACAGAATAATGTATTAATACGAAAGTAACATATGAAGTTACACATTCAATAAAAATAACTTGAGTTTAAAAATACACTATAATGATTATATAATACCATATAAAATTTTTAAAAACAAAGGAGGAATTAAAATGATAGGGGTTATGAAATACAATGATATTATAGTAAAATGTAAGTCAAAAAAAGATTTATTGAATAAACTTATTGAAGAACAACCTATGATAATCGATTTCGATGGCACAATAGGGAGT
>JAOAEI010000198.1:485-733 GCA_026416875.1 Caloramator sp. | reverse complement strand
GCACAAAATCAATCCCAGGAATTGTCTGATGTGGTTACATTGATTGGAGAGTTTTCAAAGGAACTAGATAATATATATGTAAACTTAAACAATGTAAAAAATAATGCAGACGAAGCAGAGATTAAAGCAAATGGTGGAAAGCAAAAGATAGATAATTTGATGAATGTAATTTATGAAGTGAAAACTGCATTTAATAATGTTGCACAAAAAATAGATAGGCTTAATTTATCTGTAGAAAAAATAGGGAA
>JAOAEI010000198.1:0-475 GCA_026416875.1 Caloramator sp. | reverse complement strand
TAGTAAAGTAGATAAAGCAAATGTAGGTAAAAAGGAAATGGATAATTTAATAAAGTCAATAGAAAATATAAGAAATGCCTTTGAAACTGTTTCAAATAAAGTAGTTACACTAACCACTTCAATTAATGAAATAAACAATATAACAAATGTAATAAATGCAATTTCAGAACAAACAAACCTACTTGCACTTAATGCGGCAATAGAGGCGGCACGTGCAGGGGAAGTAGGTAGAGGTTTTGCTGTAGTTGCAGATGAAGTTAGAAAGCTTGCAGAAGAATCTGAAAGGTCAGCAAGTGAAATCAAAAGATTAGTTGAAGTTGTAACTCAAGAGACGACAGATGTAATATCAACAGCTAAAAATCTAGAAGGTATTATGGAAAATGAAATAAATGTAGCAGATGAAACAGCAAAAGCATTTAATGAGGTATTGGATTCAGTAAACAATATATCACCACTTGTAGATGAAACATACAAT
>JAOAEI010000197.1 GCA_026416875.1 Caloramator sp. | reverse complement strand
GATTAGACGAAGTAGAGCAAGGAAAAGAAAATTGGATTGATATAGTCGATGGGTTTTATAAACCTTTAAAGGAAAAGATCAAAATTGCAGAGGACAGGATTGGAAAAATAAAAATCGAAGAGAAGGTAGAGGAAACTGATATAAAATGCGAAAAATGTGGAAGGAACATGGTTATAAAGTCAGGAAAGTTTGGAAAATTTTTAGCATGTCCTGGTTACCCTGAATGTAAGAATGCTAAGCCATTAATAGAAGAAATAGATGTTTTATGTCCTATTTGTGGTAATAAAATTATAGTTAGAAAATCCAAATCGGGGAAGATGTTTTACGGATGTAGCAATTATCCAGAATGTAAGTTTGCTAGCTGGTATAAACCAGTCAATAAGAAGTGCCCAAAATGTGGGAAAGTTTTATTTGAAAAAAAGCAAAAAGACAAAACGATTTATTTTTGCGAGGATAAAGAATGTGGATATGTAGAGGAAAAGTGATTTTTTATTGATATTTTAAAAAGTTTGTGATATATTATAGTTAATTATTAAAACAATTTTGACAATTCACAAAATTATAAAAAATGATTTTTGAAAAATTTATAATTTTTTAACAAAAAATTAATGAAATGACTAGGGGAAGGTGCTAAAATGTTTAAAGCGACCACAATTGTTGCAGTTAAAGAAGGCAATAAAGTTGCAATAGCTGGGGATGGACAGGTAACTTTTGGCGAAAATACAATAATAAA
>JAOAEI010000196.1 GCA_026416875.1 Caloramator sp. | reverse complement strand
CTTTAGAAGTAGTAGAACCACATTTAGGGCAAACATGAGGTTTCTTTAGTTCAAAAAAATTTCAACAAAATCATTGTCATTTACTATATTTTTCCAAAAACATCTTTTAAATTTAATAAAATATCGAAAAAATTTATCTTAAGCACTTTACCAGATGCCATTTTATAGGTTTTGTTTGGAGTTAAATATATTTTAGCAAAGCTGGCATCTGAATAAAGTGCTTTTTTGTATTTAAATAAAAAAATTTGGGACTTTTTACCACTCCAACATTTATTATTGAACCTCTTTTTTATACAAAGGATAGTAATACCGGTTAATTAATTAAATGAATGTTATAGATAAAGAATTCTTAAATGTCCCTTTATTATATGGAGTCAAATCATATTAAAAGGAATTATGAATAATTTGTTGCTAGATTAACATTAAGATAATGTTTTTATTTACCATATGCAGAATAATGTAGAAAAATTATTATTGATTGGATATATGTATAATATATATATAATTAACTATATAAGTTTTTATAAGTGTGTGCACACATAATAAAAATGAAATTTTCAATGGGAAATTATGCTTGGGATACTCAAAGTGCAATAAATATGAATTCTATAAAATAAGAATTCTGTGAGGATATTTAGAGCAACATCAACATGGAATGATCATTTGTGGGGATTGGGTAGTGTTGCAAGTGACCCAGTGCCATACTCAAGTAATCCATCTGCTTATTCTACATATGAG
>JAOAEI010000195.1 GCA_026416875.1 Caloramator sp. | reverse complement strand
TACTTAGTGTTTATACCATATACATCAGTGTAGAAATATAATAACCAGTTCGAAATAATAACATAGTATAACGTTGATAAACCACTTCCTAATGCTAATATAAATTTCTCATTTAATGGTATGTTCTTTTCAATCCCAAATTTATTTTGTTTTTCTTCTGTTAGCATTATCATTAATTCTTTCTTAGAAAATTAAAATCCTGATCTACAAACATTACCTAATAAATATAGACTATTTTTAGGATGTCTATTTTGAGTTTCTCTATCAACAGCTATCAGACCAAATTTCTGAGAATAACCAAGTTGCCATTCAAAATTATCAAGTAATGACCAGTAAATATATCCAATCACATCAATTCCATCCTCAATACATTGATAAATACCTGCTAAAGCTCTTATTATAAATTCAATTCTTTCTTTATCATCTTCTGTTGAAATACCATTTTCAGTTATTAAAATTGGTTTCTTCCAATATCTTGAGACAAACCTCACAACATTTCCTAACGCTTCTGGACAAAATTTATACCCCATTAAGGTTTTTCTTACATTAGATTCAGTTAAAATTCCCTCTTTACTATAAGTTTTTTGTGTATAATTTTGAACACCTATAAAATCATCATCTTTTAAATATGGAAGCCATTCAATGAAATCTTCTCTTTGAAGTGTCTCTCCCCACTGCTCTCCACCAGATACAAAGTTGTAATCATATAATGAAAGGGTTATACCAACTTTTATTTCAGGATTCATT
>JAOAEI010000194.1 GCA_026416875.1 Caloramator sp. | reverse complement strand
CTGCCAATAATTACTTAATAATTTTATTTAAATCAATTTTAGCATATATAACTCTATGAATTTCTACTACTTGTTCTTTTACAACATAAAATACTAAATAATTTTTTACTAGCATAATTTTATCATAATTATGCTAAAACATCAACATTGACTAGTAGTCAACTTAACTAAACAAATTAATATTTTCAGTTGCAAATTCATAAAAAGTTCTTGGATTTTTACCTGTAATTTTATAAAATTCATCAGTTACCTTCTCTGCAGTACCCATTCTCGTCATAAAATAAAGTGCCACTGTAACATTCACATATTTTTTATCTAATCCTCTTTTTTTAATGTAATAACTTCTATATTTCAATAAACTTGGATTTTTATAAACTATTTTCTTTCTAGTAATATCACTTAAAATTTCAGCTATTTGGTAAAAATTTAAAGACTCTAGACCTGTTAATGTATAAGCTGTATTCTTATATTTTTCTGGTTCGTTTAATATTGTTGCTATTGCTAATCCAATATCAGCTGTATCAATAAAGCTTATTTTACTTTTACCTGCCGGAATAAAAATTTCATTTTTTTCTTTTATTTCTAACAAATGTATACCTGATATATTCTGCATAAAAAAACTCGGTCTTATATGTGAATATGGAAGTCCTAATTTTTCAATATATTTTTCAATCTTATGATGTGGAGGTATTATATTTTTTTCTACACCCATTAATGATAAAAAACAAACTAACTTTATATTATGAAC
>JAOAEI010000193.1:245-806 GCA_026416875.1 Caloramator sp. | reverse complement strand
GGCTTTTTTTATCTAAAAATAAAAAAGAGCCTAGACTCCTCTATTCATTATAATATTCATCTATAAGCTTTTGTATTTTAGGAGTACATCTCCTTCCTCCACATCCACCTGTTGTAGCACCTGTAGCTTTTCTTATATCTTCTACTGTTTTTGCTCCATTTTCTATTGCTTTTTTTATAGTAGCCCTTGAAATACCTTTACATAAACATACCTTGGTAAGTTTATCTAATATATCTTCATTTATATCTGAATTCATTCCATTTTACCTCCATTTTGTAAATTTTATCCACATATTTATCCACAAATGTGGATAAAATTGGATTTAGATTTTAAAATAGTAAATTTATCTTTTCTTTTAGTTCTTGATACATAGGGTAATTTTTTAAATCCTTTAATGCAATTAATATTTCATTATAATACCATTTTTGTTCTTCATATCCTGCATTAAACATAAGCCAAAGTTTATCCTGCATAACTTTATAATCTTCAACCGTACTTCTTATGTTGCTTAATTTATCAGCACACGATAACATTTTTGCCTCAATAGATGAATATTTTATC
>JAOAEI010000193.1:0-235 GCA_026416875.1 Caloramator sp. | reverse complement strand
CTCCAAGTTTTTATTTTCTCATCTCTTGTTAATGTTCTATTTACAGTTATTTTTTCATTTTCAGATACTGCCAATACAATTTCCACAACTCTATCTGAAAAATTTTTCTTTAACATTTTTAATAGTTCTTCCCTTGAACCTTCTATATCCTCTAATGTATCATGCAAAAGTGCTGCAGTTATTACATCATCATCTGCACCATTTTCCTGCAAAATTACTGCAACCTCAATAGGAT
>JAOAEI010000192.1 GCA_026416875.1 Caloramator sp. | reverse complement strand
AAGTTAAAGCTAAAGGAAAAGCTAAATTATAGAATAGAGGTACTGGAAAATAAAATACAAAGACTTGAGCAAGATTTAAAGAAAAGCAATATAAGTTTAAATAGCGATATAAAGGGTATAGACTATAGCAAGGACAAAATACAAAGTGGAATAGTAGTTTCAGTAATAGAATCAGAATTAGAAAGAGCAATAGAAAATTTGGAGAAAGAGTTAAAACAAACAAGGGTAAAGCTAATAAAAACAAAAATAAGACTTAATCAAGTAGAAGAATCAATAGCAAATATAGAGTTTGCAATTACGCAATTATCAGAAGAAGCAAAGAAAATAATAGAGTTAAGATATGGTACATATCCAAAGTTAAGCAATAGAAAAAGAAAAGAGATAGTTGAAGCAATAGCAAAATGGATGAATATTTCATGACGAGTTTTTGACGAAAAAATGACGTTTTTTAAATGAAATATATGATAAGATAGAGATAGTGAAAACCCCCATCCAATGTATTTTATCCCCCAAGGCACTTAGCAACAGGCATGTGATACGCTCCATGCTGGCAGTTGTTAGGTGCTATTTTTTAGGACCATTTTCCCGACGTGGGAAAAATGGTAGAAAAGGAGTTGAGGAGAGGTGCAACAAAAGAAAAGGGAAAGAAGAAGGAGAGGAAGGAACACCTCTCCTTTTATGAAATAGAGGAGCTAATATAAGGTGGAATACATGTGTATAAAAGGGGGCTGAGGGAAGCGTTAAGACAGGTAAGATGAGGATAAATTTCATATTTTTTCAGGAAAGGAGGTGTACTTATGAGTTTAACTA
>JAOAEI010000191.1 GCA_026416875.1 Caloramator sp. | reverse complement strand
CCTTTATACTTCAAATTTATGCAAAACATTTTGCATAATAATTACTTTCTTACCTTAATATTTAAATATATGACTATAATTTTTTCATACTTACTCTTCTGCTACCAATTATTATGTCTTTATACTCAAAATTCTCATTAATAATTTTATAAATCAATTGTATAAAATCGTTCTATTTAAACATAACTAAAATTAAAAAATTCTAAATTTTTCACATAATCACTATTGAGTTTTGTTGCTTATTTAAAAAAATAATATAATTTAAATGTTTATCATTTTTTAATTAAGTTTTATTAAAATTAACAATTTAAAATAACTTTATTGCAACTACGTTTTTTTAATAATCTTTATAATTACAATTAACACAACAAAAATAATAACTAATATACTGTTAGAATATATAGAAACTATAATAGATATAATTCCTAAAATAACAGTTAATGCATACATTATTAAAACTGTTTGGATATGACTATAACCTTTATCTAACAGTCTATGATGTAAATGTCCTCTATCTGCTTCCATAATTGGTCTATTGTTTAATTTTCTTCTAATTATTGTAGACAATGTATCATATATAGGTACACCAAATGCTAGTACAGGTATAAAAATTGAAAATGCGGTTGCATATTTTATTGCACTTATTATTGATATACTTGCTAACATGTAACCTATAAATTGAGATCCTGTATCTCCTAAAAATATCTTTGCTGGATGAAAATTATACTTTAAAAATCCTAAACATGAACCCAACAATATTATAGACAATTTATCAGAAGTATGTCTACCAAGTAATAACGAAATAATAAATAATGTTAACAACGAAAGTGATCCTATACCACACGCTAATCC
>JAOAEI010000190.1 GCA_026416875.1 Caloramator sp. | reverse complement strand
TAAAAGTGACATTTTTATGCGATAATTAACTTAATTTTTTATTATTTTTAGGTGACATTTTTAAAAAATATTGACACAAAACAAAAGCACTTTTTTAGAATTTATCTAAAAAAGTGCTGGTAAAAATATGCAATGTCAAAAAGTCAAAATGTCAAGTGCCTGTCACTTAGATTTTTCCTCCACGCCACGCCTTGGAACACATGATGCAATAAAACCAATAAGAACAGATTGAACTGCCGGGGCAATATAATTTAAGTATTTTTGATATCTTAAGGAGTAAACTATCAGAGCCGTTATAACGTTTATTATAACAGTAACAAGAAAAAGATAAATCACAAATCTTGAAAAGGAGCTTATATATTTTTCCCATATTTTATGTCTTTTTTCTCCTGGGATCAATTTTGAGAACAAAAAGAAGGTAACAAGAACAATTAATATATCCACTGCAAGCATTATAAAAAAAGTTTTAACTCCCAAATAGTTCGTCATAAAATCCCTCCATTCTAATTTTATTTTTTACAATTTTTTATATTTAATGTATATTGTTTCTCATGTATAATAAAAATATAGATAGGGATTGGGGTGGTTTTATGGATTATAAAGAAAGAAGAAAATTCGAGAGGGTTAAAATGGACTGCCAAATTCTTTATCCTACTTTAATTTTAAACGATGAAAAAAGAACTTTTCTTGATGATAATGCTAAACTTTATGTATGCGATATTTCTGAAGCAGGCATATGCGTAAGATCAAATTTTTTTATTCCAAACGAAAGCTTTTTATCATTTTATTTTAGAATAGAAAATAATATACCATTTTGGGTATTGGTAAAAATAATTTGGACTAAAGTTGAAGAT
>JAOAEI010000018.1 GCA_026416875.1 Caloramator sp. | reverse complement strand
ATTTAGGTTCATCCTTTGTAATTCTTCTTACAAATCCCTCTTCCTCTGCTGTTTTTAAAAATTCCTTTGTATCTATGCTGGAAGTTGACGTTATGTCAAAAATAGCAATAACCTCCTTTAAAGGTATAACAACATTTTCTCCAAGATGAAGAAACATAATAATTCCTCCTCAGAATTCTTTTATTTCAATATTTCCGTTAGATACTTCAAATATTTTTTTTCTGCTTATATTGAATTTTTCTAAATCATTTAAGCTTGTAATAGTCAGTATAATTTGAACATCTTTTAATGAATCTAGTAAATATTTTTGTCTTTGTAAATCTAGTTCTGACATAACATCATCAAGAAGCAGTATTGGATATTCACCCTTCTCCCCTTTTATTATTTCAATTTCCGAGAGTTTTAATGATAAAGCTGCGGTTCTTTGCTGTCCTTGAGACGCATAATGTTTTGCATCTACACCGTTTATGTAAACTTCAATATCATCCCTTTGCGGTCCCTTTGAAGTATAACCTTTTTTTATGTCCTCATCAATACTATTTTTATACAAAGAATACAGTCTTTCTTTGATACTATTTATATCGCCATCTAAAATATCTCCCTTATATTTTATAATAAGTTCTTCCTTTCCGTTAGTAATTTTCCTATGAAGTAATTTACAAATAATGCTGAGCTTTTTTATAAACTCGATTCTATTAAAAATTAAAAAACTTCCATACTCAGCAAGCTGCTGATCATAAACGTCTAGTAATGATCTATCTATTCCTTTTTTAAGAAGATTATTTCTTTCAAGCAAAACCTTGTTATATAAAGATAAATAGTAATGATACCTAGGTTTTATTTGATTAAGTTCATTATCGATAAATCTTCTTCTAACATCAGGTCCATCCTTTAAAAGTCTCAAATCCTCCGGAGAAAATATAACGGTATTAACATTTCCTATAACCTCTGAAGCTCTACTAAGCTTTATTCCGTTTAATTTTGCTTCCTTTTTAGACATTTCAGGTATTAGAACCTCAACTGTAAAATCTCCTAAACTTTTATTTAAGTGAGCCTTAATATATGCCTTATTTTTTCCCCATTTTATTAGTTCCCTGTCTTTATTAGTTCTATGTGATCTTAAAGAACTGATGAAATTTATAGCTTCTAAGACATTTGTCTTTCCCTGGGCATTTTGGCCATAGAGGACGTTTAGCCCCTTTGAAAATTCTATCTTTAAATTTAAATAGTTTCTAAAATTTATAAGTTCCAATTCTTTGATAAACATACTCTTCACCTAAATTACTAGAAATGTTCCTATGTTTTTTATTTGGACTATGTCACCTTTTCTTATTTTCTTACCTCTTTCAAAAGTTTGATTTCCATTAACATATACATCTCCATTTTTAATTATAACCTTAGCCATAGCCCCTGTGTCTGCAACACCTATCCATTTTAAAAATTGATCAAGTTTAATGTATTCGGTATGTATTTCAATTTTTTGCATAAAAATCCTCCTTATCTATTGAAAAACCACCCCATAAGGTGGCATTAACTTTCTATTAGTCTAACTGGAAGAACAAGATATATGTAATCGTCGGAATCTACCTTTCTTACAACACATGGACTTACATTTGTAGTAAATTCCAAATAAATTTCTTCACTATCTATTATTCTTAAAACATCTAAGAAATATTTAGAATTAAATGCAATTTTTAAGCTGTCACCTTCAAGTTGAACTGTAACTTCCTCTTGAACCTTTCCATATTGAGAGTCGGAAGTTATTATCATCTTATCATTTCCAATGTTAAACTTAATTAAGTTAGTCTTTCCCTCCCTAGCAAGTAGGGATGCCCTTTCTATGCTGTCAAGAAGAAGATTTCTATTAACTTTAACTTTAAGTTTATGTTCTTGAGGTATTATTTGTCTATAGTTTACAAACTCTCCATCTAAAAGTCTTGAAATTACTTTAGTGTTTCCAAGATTAAATAGTATATGATTTGGAGTAAATGTTATTTTAACCTTTTCTTCAGATGGTTCTATTATTTTTGAAATTTCATTTAAAGTTTTTCCTGGAATTACTGCATTAATGTTACTTGCGTTTTCAAGTTCAACCTTTTTTAATGACAATCTAAACCCATCGAGTGCAACGAAACTTAAAACGTTATCCTTAACTTCAAATAGAACTCCTGTTAATATAGGCCTTGTTTCATCCTGAGCTATTGCAAATATAGTTTGTTTTATCATAAGTCTTAATATATCCTGTGAAATCTCATAGAGGGAATTTTCATTTATCGCAGGAAGTTTAGGGAATTCTTCTGGGTTATTGCCTAAAATCATAAATTCAGATTTTTGACAGGTTATCTTAACAAAATTGTTATCTAGAAGCTCTAATGAAACTATATCATTAGGAAGCATCCTTATGAATTCTCCAAATAATTTAGAATTTAAAACTATTGAACCTGGTCTAATAACATTTGCATTAATAAAAGTTTCAATTCCTATATCTAAGTCTGTTGCTGAAAAATAAACCTTATTATCTATAGCTTTAATTAAAATTCCTTCAAGTATTGGATATGTTGTTTTTGATGAGGCTGCTTTTTGAACTATATTTATAGCTTCTTGTAAAATATTTTTTTCACATGTGAAAAACATTTTACTAACCTCCTTTTTATCCACAGTGGATAAATTTTAAAAGTTTTTTTATTAAGAGAATATTTTATAGGATAAAAAACAGTAGTAATAGTAATAAGGGCTGTGAAATTGTTGATAAGTCGGTCAAATAATTAAAATTCAAGGCGTTTATTTAATAAAAAAATTGTGGATAATGCAGGATTAACCTACATTAATTATCCACATAATTAAATGATAAATCTGTTTATTAAGTTTATCAACAGGTTATTAAATTTCAAATCAACACATTGTTGATTATTTTTGATTTATCTTTCTTATTAATTCGTCTATAGTTTCCTTTAAATTTTGATCATTTTCATATCCTTCATTGATTTTTTCATAAGCATGTATAACTGTAGTATGATCTCTTCCTCCAAACTCTTCACCTATCTTTGGTAGGGATAGATCAGTTAATTTTCTTGCAAGGAACATAGCTATCTGCCTTGGAAATGCTACATTTTTAGTTCTTTTTTGTGATTTGAAATCTTCAGGTCTTAAATTATAGTAGCTTGCAACTACATCCATTATAAGTTCTATTGTAATTTGCTTTGTGTTTTTGTTTGATATAAAATCTCTTAGTGCTTCTGAAGCAAGTTCAACGCTTATTTCTTTGTTGGTTAAGGAAGAATATGCAACGATTCTTATAAGAGCCCCTTCTAGTTCTCTAATGTTGGACTGTATTTTATTTGCAACGTAAACCATAACCTCGTTTGGTATGCTTAGGTTTTCCATGTCTGCCTTTTTCTTTAATATGGCTATTCTTGTTTCAAAATCAGGTGGTTGAATATCTGCAATAAGTCCCCACTCGAATCTTGAACGGAGTCTGTCTTCAAGAGTTGGTATTTCCTTTGGAGGCCTATCGCTGGAGATTATGATCTGCTTATTTGCTTCATATAAAGAATTAAAGGTATGGAAAAATTCCTCTTGAGTTCTTTCCTTGCCGGCTATGAACTGAATGTCGTCGATAAGTAGAACATCAACATTTCTATATTTATTTCTAAACTCCTCGTTTTTATCATCCTTTATAGCATTTATAAGCTCATTAGTAAATTTTTCGGATGATACGTAAACTACCTTTGCAGAAGGGTTATTCATTAATATATAATGGCCTATGGCGTGCATAAGGTGAGTTTTACCAAGACCAACACCACCATATATAAATAACGGGTTATATGCCTTTGCCGGAGCTTCTGCAACAGCTAAGGAAGCTGCATGGGCAAACCTGTTACTATTACCAACCACAAATGTTTCAAAGGTATATTTTGGATTTAGCATAGATGTAGATATTTCTTCTTGTTTTTCTCTTTTCTTTTGATTTTGATTGTTTTCATTTGAATTTATTTCATCCGTTGAAAGGACAAATCTTATTTCATATTTTTTAGATGTAACTAATTTGATGGCATTTGCTATAAGGTCCTTATATCTTACATCTAAAACTCCCTTTGTAAATTCATTAGGAGCAAGAAGAAATATTGTTTCATTAGTAATTTTGAGGGGCTCTATACATTTGATCCATGTGTTAAATCCAAGTGGTGACAATTCTGCTTTAACAATTTCTTGAGTTTTTTCCCAGATTTCAAGAAGATTGTTCATAAGATTTCCTCCCTAGTATATGTTAACATAATTATCCACAGGATAAAACCCACAATTAAAAATGTTGACATATTTAAAAAAAGTTATACACAAACTTGTTGATTTGTTGATTTTTTTAGAACAAAATTAACTTTCAACATTATCAACAATTAAAAAATTAACACTACTCACATCAAAAAAATGTAGATTTTAATTATAATTACATGAAAATCCTTAGAAGTTATACACAATTTTGTCCACAGTTTGTGAATAACTTTTAAAGATTTAAAAAGAAAAAAGTTATTAACAGATTTTGTGGATATGCATAAATATATTATCAAATATAATATATTATTACAATAGTTATCCACAAAAAACACAGGGAATTTTTAAAATTATTAACAACTGTAAATTTCTTGACAGCTTTAAGGGTTACATATATAATCTTAATAGTAAAGTATAATGTAGTAATATGCCCATTAGCTATAGATAAATAAAAGAAGGGGGTGCAAGCGATGTTAAGAACATACCAACCAAAGAAAAGACAAAGAAAAAAGGAACATGGCTTCAGAAAGAGAATGAAAACAAGAAATGGAAGGAAAGTTCTTAAAAGAAGAAGAATGAAGGGAAGAAAGAGATTGACTGCATAAGGCCGCGTTATGTGGCCTTTTTGTGCAATTTTAGGCCGAAATGGGGAAATATGATGAAGAAAGAAGAAAGAATTCGAAAAAACAGGCATTTTAGGCTTATATATAATAGGGGAAAGTCTTACAGCGATGATACACTTGTAGCATACGTTTTTAGAAATAGGAGCAATATAAATCGAGTTGGAATTTCAGTAAGTAAAAAAATAGGAAAAAGTGTAGTTAGAAACAGGGTAAAAAGGTTGATAAAAGAAGCCTTTAGGATTAATAAAGATAAGTTTAAAGTTGGACATGATATTGTTTTTGTTGCAAGGGGAAAGGCAGCAAAGTCAAGTTTTTACGATATAGAAAGGTCTATATTCAATCTTCTTAAAAAGGCTGGTATTTTTAAAGAAGGTGTTTAGATGAAAAATTTTTTAATTTTTTTGATAAAATTTTATAGAAGGTATATATCCCCAATGAAGCCTCCAAGCTGTAGGTTTTATCCTACCTGTTCCCAGTATTCCCTTGAAGCTATCGAAAAGTACGGTGCCATTAAAGGCTCTGTTTTATCTATAAAAAGGATATTAAAATGTCACCCACTTCATCCTGGTGGTTATGACCCTGTTCCGTAAATTCTAAATTTTCAAAAAGGGAGGTCAAACCTTTGAATTTTTTAGTTAAACCGATGACTTTATTTTTTAATGGTATTCATAGTTTTGTAACTACATATGTATCTAATTTAAGCCTTGCTTATTTTTTAGATCTTGTTATATTTACTGCTATAATAAAGACTATTCTTTTGCCTTTAACTATAAGTCAAACTAAATCTAATATAATGATGCAAAAATTGCAGCCTAAATTAAAAGAAATCCAAGAAAAATACAAAAATGATCCTCAAAAGATGCAAGAGGAGCAGATGAAGCTTTACAAGGAAAGTGGGACAAATCCGCTATCTGGATGTCTTTTACTTTTAATTCAATGGCCAATTATTATTGCGATGTATTATGTTGTTGCTAATATTCAAGGATTTAAAGATGTAGGATTTTTATGGGTAAAGAGTTTGGGTTCATACGATAGAACATTTATATTACCTATTTTATCCGGTTTATCAAGCTACTTAATGGGTGTGATGGTTTCTCCTAAGGGAGATGATCCATCGGCACAGCAGCAGAGAAAAATGAATCTATATATGTCAATTTTATTCGTTGTTATGTTCTTTAAATTCCAGGCAGGGGTTGTTTTATACTGGATTATAAGCAACGTTATTCAAATACTCCAGCAGTATTTTATAATCAATAGGATAAAGCATAAGGAAGAGGCCAAGCTGCAGTAAGGTGGTGAATATATGAAAAAATGGATTGAGGCTATAGGTAAGAATGTAGAAAGCGCCATTGAGAATGGTTTAAAGGAATTAGGGGTAACTAGGGATAAGGTGGATATTGAAATTTTAGATGAAGGCAGCAAAGGTGTATTTGGACTTATAGGTGCAAAACCTGCAAAGGTTAAGCTAACCATAAAAAAGGATTATGAAGCTATTGCAAGGTCATTTTTAAGGGATGTCCTTGATAAAATGGGTATCAAATGTGAGATTCAAATTAAAGACGAAGAAGATGTTTTAAAGATTAATCTTGTTGGCCCTAAGATGGGAGCATTAATTGGCCATAGGGGAGAGACACTAGATGCCCTTCAGTATCTACTTAGTCTTGTTATAAACAAGGATAGTGGAGAGAATGAATTTAAGAAGGTTTTACTGGATACACAAAACTATAGAAAAAAGAGGGAAGAGACCTTAATAAGGCTTGCTAATAGATTAGCTTATAAGGTGAAAAGATATAATAAAAGCATTACCCTTGAGCCAATGAATCCATACGAAAGAAGAATTATTCATGCAGCTCTGCAAAATCATCCTGATGTAACGACATATAGTATTGGAGAGGAACCCTTTAGAAAAGTAGTTATCGATTTAAAAAAATAAAGAGGCTTTAAGCCTCTTTTTTGATTGAAAAACATTTTAATTTGGTATAATATAAATCAAATAAACAAAAGCTTTATTAAGTTTATGTATAGTAAAGAAGGTGAAAAGATGCTAAACGATACTATAGCTGCAATATCTACAGCAATAGGAGAAGGTGGAATAGGAATTGTAAGATTATCTGGCGATAAAAGCCTTGAAATAGCTTCAAAGGTTTTTAAAAGCGCTAAGGGTAAGAATATTAAAGAGATGAAAAGCTATTCTATGGTTTACGGATATATAATTGATCCTGAAACAAATGAGATAATAGACGAAGTTATATTAAGCTATATGAAATCGCCGAATACATATACAAGGGAGGATATTGTAGAAATAAACTGCCATGGAGGAGTTTTAGCTGTAAGAAAGGTTTTATCTGTAGTTTTAAAGAGCGGTGCAAGGCTTGCTGAACCTGGTGAATTTACAAAAAGAGCCTTTTTAAATGGGAGAATTGATTTGTCTCAGGCAGAGGCAGTAATAGACCTTATACGAGCAAAAACGGATGATAGTTTAAACCTTGCTGTTAATCAGCTTAAGGGAAGGCTTTCGGAAAAAATCAATTCTCTTATGGATAAACTTTTAGGATGCCTTGCCCATATAGAGGCTACCGTTGATTTTCCTGAGGATGATGTAGATGAACTTGTTGTAAATAAGTTGGTTTCTGATTTACAATTTATAGTTTCAGAGATAGATTATTTAATTAAAAATGCCGAAAGCGGAAAAATATTTAGGGAAGGTCTTAGAACAACGATAGTTGGAAAACCAAATGTAGGAAAGTCATCCCTACTTAATGCACTCTTAGAGGAAAAAAGAGCAATAGTTACGGATATTCCAGGAACCACAAGGGATGTTATTGAGGAATATATAAATATAGAAGGTGTTCCAATAGTTCTTGTTGATACGGCAGGTATTAGAAAAACCGATGATATAGTAGAAAATATTGGAGTTGAAAAATCTAAGGAATATCTTCAAAATGCTGATTTGATACTCTTTATGTTGGATGCATCAAGACCATTAGAAAAAGAAGATGAGGAGATAATAGAATTAATTGAAGGAAAAAATGTTATCGCTGTTTTAAACAAGATGGATCTTCCAACTGCAATAGATGTTGATTATATAAAAGGAAAGTTCAAACATGTTGTTAAGGCATCTGTTAAGAAGGAGCATGGTATTGACGAAATTAAAAGGGCAATAGTTGAAATTGTTTTTGAAGGAAGGGTTTCTTCTAAAAACGAGATATTAGTTACGAATGTAAGGCATAAGGATGCGCTTATTAAGGCAAGGGAAAGCATAATTAAAGGTATAGAAACTATAAAAAGTGGACTTCCACTTGATCTTGCATCAGTTGAATTAAAGGATGGATATTTAAAGCTTGGAGAAATTACTGGAAACACAGTTGCTGAGGATATTATAGATAGAATCTTTTGTGATTTTTGCATCGGAAAATAGGAGGGATATGATGTATCACGCTGGAGATTATGATGTTATAGTTGTTGGTGCAGGACATGCAGGATGTGAGGCTGCCCTTGCATCTGCAAGACTTGGATGTAAAACCCTCGTTATAACTTTAAATTTAGATAGCATTGCTTTAATGCCCTGTAACCCTTCAATTGGAGGAACAGCAAAGGGACATCTTGTTAGGGAAATAGATGCTCTTGGGGGGCAGATGGGAATAAATATAGACAAGACATATCTTCAATCAAGAATGCTTAATACTTCAAAGGGGCCTGCTGTTCACTCACTTAGAGCTCAGGCCGATAAGAAAAAGTATCAGTCCCTTATGAAAAAAACTCTAGAGGAGCAGGAAAATCTTTATATAAAACAGGATGAAGTTGTAGATGTAGATGTTGAGGACGGCAAAGTAAAAGGAATAAAGACAAAAAACGGTGCCTATTTTTCCTGCAAAGCCCTTGTTATAACAACAGGAACTTATTTAAGGGGTAGAATATTTATAGGAGAGGTAAATTATAGCGGAGGGCCTAATGGTTTATTTCCTGCAAATGAACTTTCAAAAAGCCTTGAAAGATTAGGAATTGTTTTAAGAAGGTTTAAAACAGGGACACCAGCAAGAATCCATAGAAGATCAGTTGATTTTTCAAAGATGACTATTCAGCCTGGGGATGAAAAGGTAGTTCCATTTTCATTTATGTCGGATGACATAACAAGGGAACAATTGCCATGTTATCTTACGTATACAACAGAAAAGACCCATGAAATCATAAGGCAAAACATACATAGATCACCTTTATTTGCTGGACTTATAGAGGGTGTAGGACCAAGGTATTGTCCGTCTATAGAGGATAAGGTTATGAAATTCCCTGATAAGGAGAAGCATCAGGTATTCATAGAACCTGAAGGGGAAGATACGGAAGAGCTTTACGTTCAAGGTATGTCAAGCTCTCTTCCTGAGGATGTTCAATTACAGGTTTACAGGTCCATTCCAGGCCTTGAAAATTGTGAAATTTTAAGAACTGCATATGCAATAGAATATGACTGCATAGATCCTACTCAGCTTAAATTAAGCCTTGAATTGAAAACAATAGAAGGCTTATTCTTCGCAGGACAGGTAAATGGAAGCTCTGGGTATGAAGAGGCTGCAGCACAGGGGATTATTGCAGGAATAAATGCTGCTTTAAAAATAAAAGGAAAGGATCCTTTTATTCTAGATAGATCAGAGGCCTATATTGGAGTTTTGATAGATGATTTAGTAACAAAAGGAACAAATGAGCCCTATAGAATGATGACAAGTAGAGCTGAATATAGGCTTTTATTGAGGCAGGATAATGCGGATTTAAGGCTTACTCCAAAGGGTTATGAGATAGGGCTTGTAACAGAAGAAAGATATCAAAGGTATTTAAGAAGAAAGGAAAGCATAGAAAGGGAGATTGAAAGATTAAAAAGAACAGTAATTTCTCCTTCAGAGGAAAACAATGAGGTTTTAAGATCCATTGGAAGCTCTGAAATTAAAAGCGGTATAACACTTTATGAGCTTATAAAAAGGCCGGAGATAACCTATGAAAATATTAGGGATATCGATAAAGAAAGGCCTGAACTTCCAAAGGATGTTACAGAAGAAGTAGAAATTGAGATTAAATATGAGGGTTATATAAAGAAGCAAATAGAACAGGTTGAGCAATTTAAAAAGCTTGAATCAAAGAAGATTCCTCCTTATATAAATTATGATGATATTCAGGGATTAAGGCTTGAAGCAAGGCAGAAGTTATCAAAGATTAAACCTGAAAATATAGGGCAGGCATCGAGAATATCTGGCGTATCGCCGGCGGATATATCCGTTTTACTTGTTTATATCGAACAAATTAGAAGAAAAAAGGGGAAGGAAGATGAATAGGGAGCTTTTATATAATGGTGCAAAAAGCTATGGCATAACCTTAGACGATAAACAGATGGATATGTTTGAAACTTACATGAGGCTTTTAAAGGAATGGAATGAAAAGATTAATCTTACGGCTATTACCGAAGATGAAGAAATAGTAAAAAAGCATTTTTTGGATTCCATATCTATTGTTAAAAGCGGATTAATAAAGGACAATTTGAGAATTATAGATGTAGGGACAGGAGCGGGGTTTCCTGGAATTCCATTAAAAATTATTAATCCGTCTTTGAAGTTAGTCCTTTTAGATTCATTAAAAAAAAGGATAAGCTTTTTAAACGATGTAATCCAAAATTTAGGGCTAAAAGATATTGAAGCTGTCCATGGAAGGGCTGAAGATCTTGCAAGGAAGGATGATTTTAGAGAATCCTTTGATATTGCAACTGCAAGGGCAGTAGCCCACATGAATGTCCTATCTGAATATTGTATGCCTTATGTTAAGGTTTCAGGATATTTTGTTGCAATGAAGGGTCCATCGATAGAAGAGGAGATAAATGAATCAAAAAATGCCATAGGGACATTAGGAGGAAAACTTATCGACATTATATCTACCTCAATTCCTGAATATGATATGGATCATAAGTTAATAATTGTCGAAAAAATAAAGACAACTGACAAAAAATATCCAAGAAAGCCGGCTCAGATAGAAAAAAAGCCTATCAGATGACGAATTTAAAAAGATAATGGCTGACGAATTTGAATGGGAAATAGCAGGAAAAGGGAAATAATTATAGAATAACTTAATTATAGTTAAATTTTTAAACGGTGGGATGGTGCAATGAGGGTAGAAAATGAAATAATCAACATACCTATAAACCTTATAAAACAAAATACGTATCAGCCAAGGAAGACCTTTGATGATCAGTCTTTGTTAGAGCTTAGCGAATCAATTAGGGAATACGGCGTTTTACAGCCAATAAGCGTTAGAAGAGTAAACGGAAATTTTTATGAACTTATCGCTGGAGAAAGAAGATTAAGAGCGTCGCAGCTTGCAGGTTTAACCGAGATTCCTGCTATTGTAGTTGAAGTTACTGATAAAGATTCTGCTGTCCTTGCCCTTATTGAAAACCTTCAGAGGGAGGATCTTAACTTTATTGAAGAAGCAGAAGGATATTTAAGACTTATAAAGGAACACAACTTTACTCAAGAGGAACTTGCCCATAAAATAGGCAAAAAGCAATCGACGATTGCAAATAAACTTAGAATATTAAAACTCTCAGATAGAGTAAAGGAGATAATTTTAAGGGAAAATTTAACTGAGAGGCATGCAAGGGCCCTTTTAAAACTTCCTTCGGAGGAACTTCAATTAAAGGTTTTGAATGAAATACTTGAAAAGGGATTAAATGTTAAGGATACTGAGGATTTGATTGAGAAGATATTAAATGACAAAGGAGAAAAAAAGGAAAAGGAAGAAAAAAATAAAGCTGAAAAGCCAAAGTTTAAGTGGGTTATTAATCCTAAAATAATTACTAATACTATAAAGGACATAATGAATAAAAATGGTATTGATGCAGAGTATAAACATAAGGAATACGATGACTATATGGAGATAATAGTAAGGATACCAAAAAAATAGAGGCAAAGCCTCTATTTTTTTGTTTGAATAAGCATAAAAACTCCTATGAGTATAAATACAACGGCTGATATTATGTTTAATAAATTTTTAGGAATATGTTTTTCAATAAAACTACCACAGAGGACGCCTATAATGGTTGTGCATATTAGAGCTAATGAGGCACCTATGAATACGGATAATTTAGAGGCTGATTTTGCAGATAATAGCATAGTGGCAAGCTGAGTTTTATCTCCAAGTTCAGCTAAAAAAACCACAATAAAAGTTGATAAAATTATTTTAAGCATAAAATCACCCTTAACTATTTAATGAAAAAAAATAATGCTGTAAAATATATATTATAGATTTCTTTATAATATTCTAGGGGTGATAGCGTGGGTAAAATTATTTCTATTTTTAATCAAAAAGGGGGCGTTGGAAAGACAACCTCTGCCATAAATTTAGCTTCATATATAGCTCAAATGGGCTTTAAGGTTTTACTAATAGATATTGATCCTCAAGGAAATACAACAAGCGGGCTTGGAATTGAAAAGGATGACCTTGAATATTCTATGTATGATGTTATAATTGAGAATGCAAAGGAAGAAAATTTTAAAGTAGTTAAAGATGCCATTATTAATACAATAGTTGAAAATTTATATATTCTTCCATCAAGGGTGGAGCTTGCTGGTGCAGAGATTGAAATAACATATAATGAGGATCGAGAAAAGATATTAAAAAGGGCAGTTAAGGACGTAAAAAATGATTATGATTATATTTTCATAGATTGTCCACCTTCCCTTGGGCTCTTAACTATAAACGCTCTGACTGCGTCAGATAGCGTCCTTATACCTATACAATGTGAATTTTATGCCCTTGAGGGGGTAGGGCAGCTTATGAATACTATAAATCTCGTTAAGAAAAACTTAAATCCGGATTTAAAAATTCAAGGTGTTATATTGAGCATGTTTGATGGAAGAACTAATCTTTCTATTGAGGTTGTTGAGGAAGTTAAGAAATATTTTAAGGGTAAGGTTTATACTACGATTATTCCTCGAAACATTAAACTTGCAGAGGCACCTAGCCATGGATTGCCGATAATGCTGTATGATAAAAATTCAACAGGAGCAAAGGCATATAAGGAGCTTGCAGAAGAATTTATTGAATTGGAAAGGGATGAGCAAAATGGCTAAAAAGAGTGCTTTAGGAAAGGGTCTTGGGGCTCTTATACCTGATGCAGAAAAGGATTCTAACGTATTTGAAGTAGAGGTTTCAAAATTATTTCCTAATGAGGATCAGCCAAGAAAAAAATTCGATGAGGAAAAGATAAATGCCCTTGCGGAATCTATAAAGGCCCATGGAGTAATACAACCTATTATCGTAAAAAAAGAAGGGGATTTTTACAAAATAATAGCAGGAGAAAGACGATGGAGGGCAGCAAAAATTGCGGGGCTTAAAAAGGTTCCTATAGTTGAAAAGGAACTTTCTGATAGAGAGATAATGGAGATTTCTCTAATCGAAAATATTCAAAGGGAGGATTTAAGCCCTATTGAGGAAGCCCTTGCATATAAAAGGCTTATTGAGGAATTTAAATTGACGCAGGAGGAAATATCAGAAAGGGTAGGAAAATCGAGATCAGCTATAGCAAATTCATTAAGGCTTTTAAATTTAGACGATAGAGTTATTGATTTTATTAATGAAGGTAAACTTTCAGAAGGCCATGGAAAGGTAATCGTTTCTATACAAGATAAAGAAAAACAATATTTGATAGCTAAAAAAGTAGTTGAAGAAGGTTTAAATGTTAGACAAACTGAAAAATTAATAAAGGAAATAAATAATAAGAAAACTAAAAAGGAGAAAAAAATTGTCCCCAATTATAAGGATGTTGAGGAAAGACTTCAGATGTTTTTTGGAACGAAGGTAAAGATAAACAACAATAAAAACAAAGGAAAAATCGAAATAGAATATTATTCAGAAGAAGATCTTCAAAGGATATTAGAATTGTTAAATATATAAATGTTTCACGTGAAACAATTTAAAAGGAGTGTTGGATATGGACATAATCTTTACATTTATTCAAGATTTTCAAATTCCCATGCTAATTTTATTGATAGTTTTAGTAATCATACTTTTATTTATGGAAATATTAAATAGGGTAGAAATATCTAGGTTAGAAAAAAGATATAAAAAGATGATGAGGGGAAATATGGGAAAAAGCATTGAAGAGCTTTTAATTGAAAACAATAAAAAACTTGATGAAGCCCTCTTAACTACAAAGGAAATAGAGGCGTTATATAAAGATGTTGATGGTAGGGTAAAAAATTGCATTCAAAAATTTTCAATAATAAGATACAAGGCCTTTGACGACGTAGGTTCAGACTTAAGCTTTTCGATTGCCCTTTTAGACGATAATAATGATGGTGTAATAATTACAGGAATATATGGAAGAAATGAAAGCACTGTTTTTGCGAAACCAATTAAAAATGGAATTTCTAAATATGATCTATCGGAGGAAGAAAAGACTGTTTTAAGGGAGGCAATGAATAAAAAATAAAGCTACATTATGTAGCTTTAAAAAAGAGGAGAATAGGTTTTATGGTGGATGGAGTAGATAATATCTTTTAGATTCATATTGTCGCAGTTGATCAATAAAGAGCCGCTATCCTTTGCCTCAACGATAGAATTTAATTTATAAAGAGGAGTAGTTTTTTCTGAGTATATGTATGTATCAGAAGGTATATTTTCAGATATTTTATGGACGTCATATCCAAGATTTTTTAACTGCTCATATAAGTCTACAAGGGAATCATCAATGCTTATTATCATAACAAACCCTCCTGACTATATTGTAGGCAGGAGGGTTTAAAGTTATGCGATGTATATTTTGGAATTATCTTAAGGTAAAAGTAGAATTTATTGAAAGTCTTTTGATGGAAAGGTATAAAGAGAAGGAAATCACATCGGCCATTTTCATAACTAAAGACAATCTAGTGTTCTGTAAAATAAGATATTCCATAAATCCAGACATATTGACTATACCTGTTATTGAAAGATTGCCTACAGGTGATAGTTTTTTATTAACTCCAGCGCCAGGAAATATTGGACCCTCATAAAGATTAATTTTTCCTATGTTTTCAACTTTCCCAAGGGAAGCATCTATAGCTAATATGTATGGATTAATATGTTTTTTATAGATAAGATCGATATAATCGTCAAGATTTTTAGCATGAACAGGATTGTCAAGGGTTCCGTAGATATTTATACCTTTTAGATTAAAATTTTTAGTTAATTTATCTCCAACTAAAGGACCTAGGCAATCTCCAGTTGAACGATCAGTTCCGATACATAGGATAACCAATTGGTTCATATCAGCATAATCCTTTAACATATTTATTATTTCATTTGAAAGAAGATAGGCAGAGTTTGGTTTATCGCTTTCTATTGAAAAACAGAGTTTCTTTTCCTGAAGCATGTAAAAACCTCCCTTTTGAATCTAGTTAAGATTTTTTCCAAAAGGGAGGTTAAATATACTATATAACTTTTATTTTTTTAAGGATATTATAAAACACCATTAAAAATAAAAGATATAGCATTCCTAAAAAACCATAGGCCTTAACGCCTATATATATTGATGCAAGAACTAAAATGGGGTTTAAACCTAAGTTAGAAGAAACAAGTTTTGGTTCTACTATTTGTCTTATGATAGTAATAATTATATAAATGATTACTAAAGCTATTGCTATAAAATAGTTTTTAATTATGGCATAATATGCAGCAAGGGAAAAGTAAACAAGACCAATTCCTAGTATAGGAAATATATCAAGGAAGGCACACAATAGGCTCAGAAGGAGTGCATAATTAAACCTAAGGGATGTAAAGGCAATAAAACTTTCAATAAATGTTAAGCTAACAAGGATAGAATATGATTTTAAATAGTTAACAAGCATTTTGTAGCTTTCAGAAGAAAATTCGCTGAACTTTTTCCTGCCTTCCTCGTTAAAAATTTTTGAAAACTGTATTCCATATGAGTTAATATCCTTTGACATAAAATATGTTGCAATAAAGGTTATTACTACTACTAAGAACAAAGAAGGGAGCTTAATCGCAAAGGATAAAAGGGAGTTTAATAAAGTTTGAGTCATGTTAAATGCTGTTGCAAATATTGTATTTAAATTATTCTGTATGTTTTTGAATATTGCTGGATCTAGTGTTCTTAAATGTTTTTCAAGATTAACAAAAAGGTTTTGAATATACGGATATAAAACGTCAACGCTTGGAATTTTAACAAGAAGGTTTTTAGCTTCTGTGATTAGTTTTAATGTTATAATGGTAAGGATATAAAAAATAAAACTAAAGGTTATAGTTGTTGTAATTATAGAAGATAGAGAAACAGGAAGCTTAAATTTTTTAATTAAAAGGTTATTAAAGGGCTTATTTATTAATGCTATAATAATAGCAAGGACAAAGGGAAGGGTATAGGGTAAAGTTTTAAAAAATACAAAAAATGATACTGTATAGATGAGTAAAAACAATCCAAACCTTTTTAGTTTTAAAAGAAATTCTTGATTAAACACTATTTCACCTCACTTTTAGGGGGGATAGAATGATAAAGCTTAATGGCAATTTAATGGATATAATAATTATCTTATTACTATTATACGGATGTATAGATGGGATGCAAAAGGGATTTATATCGACTTTGCTTAAATTTTTATCATTATTTTTTTCCATATATTTAGCAAAAATTTTTACACCATATCTTACTTATTATATTATAAACAATACGGGGATATATTTAAACATGCAAAAATTATTTTTAGAAAAGATTACTAAAAACAATATAACCTCTTCGGCGTTATTTCTTTTTTTAGATAAAAATAATTTAACAAAAAGCGTTACTGATCTTTTTTTAAATGCAGCATGCTTTTTTATTATTTTTTTGGTTGCTAATATAATTTTTAATATTATAAGGGAAAATATAAAGATTAGAGTAAGAAGGGGAAAGGTAGGATTTTTAGATAGATTGCTTGGAATGGCTTTAGGATTTACTAAATGGGTTTTAATTTTATTTATCGTATTTGCTCTTATGATTCCTATAGTTTCACTTTCACCTAAAGAAAGCTCTTTAAAAAGAGAATTAGAGTCATCGAAAATTGCTAAATACTTTTATCATTACAATATTGTATTTTCACTCGTAAAAAGGATATCAAATAGATAAAACAAATATATATAGATTTAGCTATCGATATTTTCAATAAATGTTTAATAAAAGTAGTAGTTGTTTTAATATAAAATTGTAAACATTTTGTAGGTGGTGGTGGCATGAAGGTTGTAGATTGCAAAGGACTTACTTGTCCAAAGCCGGTTATATTAACAAAAAAAGCAATAGAAGATCCTGATTTTGATGAAATTGAAGTTATAGTTGATAATGAAGCATCAAGGGAAAATGTAAGGAAATATTTACAGAGCGCTAATGTAGATTTTAATATAGAAGAAAAGGAAGGTTTTTTTCATTTTTATGCTAAAAAGAAGGGCGAAGTTAAAAAGGTTGATGAGCCTATTGTATGCAGTATATCCAATATAAGCGTAGATCAAGGCTTGACATATGTTATATCATCGGATAAACTAGGAGTTGGCGATGATAAGCTTGGAGCAATGCTAATGAAAAGTTTTATCTATTCATTGACTGAAACTGCAGAAAAACCAGGAACAGTTATATTTTTAAATTCTGGGGTTAAACTAACAACAGAAGGCTCCGATGTTTTAGATAGTTTAAAAAAGCTAGAGGAGCTTGGAACAGAAATATTATCCTGCGGAACATGCCTTGATTTTTATGGTTTAAAGGAAAAGCTAGCTATAGGTACTGTGACTAATATGTATACAATCGTTGAGAAGATGAATGCAACAAAAACTATAAAAATATGAGGGATGCTATGAAAAACATTCTTATTACCTTTGACAGCACAAATTATGCAATTCAATGCGAAACCGTTTTAAAGGAAAAGGGAATAAAGGGTCAAATAATGCCAACCCCAAGGGAAATTACAAAAAGCTGCGGAATTTCTATAAGGGTTGACTATGAAGAATTAGAAAAGATTAAAGACCTTATTGATGATGGAAAGATAAAGGTTAAAATGCTCTATAGTTTTGGTGAAGAAAGGATTTTTGAGCCGATTTTATAAAGCCACAGTTAAAAAGACTGTGGCTTTTTTACAGGGTTTTTTATTGAATTGTTCACAAAAATAATGTAAACTACACATAATAGGGGGTGAAGTAGGTGAATTTGATTAGCTATGAAATGTTGATTAATTATTTAAATAGAGGAATAAAAATAGTTATTATTTTAATCATTACTAAATTAGCAATATCCATTGGAAATAGGCTTATTACTAAATTCTTTGAAAAACAAAAGAATTCAAAATTTGGGTTAAATGAGAGAAAGGCAGACACTTTAAAGGAACTTTTTAAGAGTTTGATAAGGTATGCAGTATATATTATATCTTTCATTTGGATATTTGAAACTTTAGGATTTGATGTTAAGGCTTTAATTGCGGTGACAGGGGTTGCGGGGGTTGCCATTGGATTTGGTGCCCAAAGTCTTGTAAAGGATGTCATATCAGGAATTTTTATTTTATTAGAAGATCAATTTGCCGTTGGAGATTACATAACCATCGACGGATTTTCTGGAATAGTAGAAACAATAGGAATTAGAGTAACAAAGATTAGGGATTTTTCTGGAGAACTTCATATTATTCCAAATGGAACAATTGGAAGGGTTACCAACAAATCAAGGGGGAACATGAGGGCCCTTGTTGAAATTGATATATCCTATGAGGAGGATTTAGAAAGGACATTAGAAATTTTAAATAAAATATCAGAGGATTTAAAAAGAGAATGCGATTATATTGTAGAAGGACCGACGGTTTTAGGTGTTACCAATTTTGGTGAAACAGGTATAAAGATAAGAATAATAGCTAAAACTTTACCAATGAAGCAGTGGGATGCTGAATATGAATTAAGAAGGAGAATTAAAAAGGCCTTTAAAGATGAAGGTATAGAAATACCCTATCCAAGAAGAGTCATCATCGAAAAAAAGGAGGGGTGATAAAATGAAGGAGTTTTATTTAGGAGATATTGTAGAAACCAGAAAGGAGCATCCTTGTGGTAATAAAACATGGGAAGTTATACGGCTTGGTGCGGATATAAAGATAAAATGCTTAAAATGTGGAAGAATAGTTATGCTTCCAAGATCTAAGTTTGAAAAGTCAGTTAAAAAAATAATTAAATCAAATGCACCAGATACTATTGCACAAGAATAACTTATATGCTAAAATATTATAGTCCCTGCCCACAGGAGTGGGCCGTAAGTCCAGAGGGAGGAGGTGAAGAATATGAAAAGATATGAAACTCTTTTCGTAATTGCACCTAATGTAGTAGAAGAAGATGTGAAGGCTACTATTGAAAAAATTAAGGGTGTAATCGAAAACGGCGGTGGAGTAGTAGATAACGTTGATGAGTGGGGAAAGAGAAGACTTGCCTACGAAATCAATCACTTCAATGAAGGATATTATGTTCTAATTAACTTCACTGCAAACCCTGAATTACCTAAGGAATTAGACAGGGTTTTAAGAATCTCCGACAACGTAATAAGACATATCGTTGTTAAACTTGATTAATAAGGTGGGATATAATGAATAAGGTTTTACTTATAGGCAGGTTAACTCGTGACCCTGAGATAAGATACACAGCAGGGACGGGTATTGCCGTGACCACCTTTACACTTGCAGTAGATAGGCCATATGTAGGTCAAAGTGGTCAAAGGGAGACGGATTTCATCCCTGTTGTTTGTTGGAGAAGGCTTGCTGAACTGGTTGCTAATAACCTTACTAAAGGAAGGCTTGTTGCCATATCGGGCTCTATACAAACAAGAAAGTATCAGGCACAGGACGGTTCAAACAGATATGTGACCGAAGTTGTGGCTGATGAGGTTAAATTCTTGGATAAGCCTAAGGAACAAGCTGCAACCTTTACTCATGATGAAGTTGCAAGCGATGAAGGAGATTTCTTCCCTGTCGATGGAGAAGACGAAATACCATTTTAAATACTTAGGTAAGGAGGGGATAGTATGTCAAATGCAAAGAAGGCAACAAAGCAAAGAAAAGCAAAGAAGAGAGTTTGCGCTTTCTGTGTAGATAAAGTTGAATACATTGATTATAAAGATGTTGCAAGATTAAAGAAGTTTATAACAGAAAGAGGTAAGATTCTTCCAAGAAGAATCTCAGGAAACTGCGCAAAACATCAAAGAGAATTAACTGTTGCCATCAAAAGAGCAAGAAACGTTGCTCTACTTCCATTCACAACAGAATAAAAATAAAAGGTGCCCGATGGGCACTTTTTATTTTATAATTATGTGATATAATAAAATAAAGATTTAGCTTCCGGGGGTGAAATAATGGGGGATGAATTGGATATAATGGGTAATATAAGGCTTATAGAAACATATAAGACCTTCCTATTGATTGCAGTTTCAGATTTGCATATATCTATGTTAAAGGGTAGTAGAGCAAATTTAGATGAGATTAAAGATGAATTGTCTCAAATTATAATACTTGCCTATCTTCTTGCTAAAAAGCTTGGAATTGAATATTCTAGTATAGATGATAAGGTTATGAAAAAACTTAGGGCAAGCCTTTTGGATGATGAAAAAAGCGATTCAGACTTTTTAAGTCTTATTACATACTTAAAAGAAGGAAGGGAATAGCTAGTGTCAACAAGGGCATTAATAGAGTCTTCTTTACTAACTGCTGTTGCAATAGTATTGATATTAGTAAGTATTTATATTCCTATATTTTATTTTATTGGACTTTTTATGTGGCCACTTCCTTTAGCTTTAGTTCAGATAAAACATGGCTACAAATATAGCCTTCTTTCCCTTATTGCTACGACAATAATAACGTTTATCTTTACAGATCCCTATACAGCCCTTGGATTTGCAATAACAAATGGTGTTCTAGGTATAGTATTTGGAACCATGATTAAAAGAAAGGAAAGGGCTATAAACACTATTTTTATAATGATAATTGTTGATGTTATATCTGTTGCTATATCAATTAAGATATTTGGATTGATAGCTGGACAGGATTATATTAAACTTGTTTTAGATGAGTTTTATAAAAGCATCGATATGGCAAAATCCTTTTACGAAAGAATGGGAGTTCAAAAGGATGTCTATGAAAACATATTTAAAGCTATGCCTTCTAAGGAAATGCTTTTAATGTTAATTCCTTTTGCTCTATTCATGCATGGATTTTTAACAGCCATAATAACTTATATCTTGGCAAAAGGGATATATTCAAGGTTTGGGATAAAGCTTGAAGAAATCCCTAAGTTTTCAAATTGGTTCATTCCTGTAAAGCTTGCCTTTTCCATAATCCTTTTAGTATTGATTGCCTATGTATTAGCTTATTTAAAAGTTAGAAATGCTGATGCATATCTTTTAAATGCTATGTATTTGATGCTTTTGACTTTTTCAATAAACGGTCTTTCAGCTTTAAGCTTTTGGCTTGATAAACAGAATTTGCCTAAGGGCTTTAAGATACTTATACTTTTGTTTGTTTTCTTTTCGTTAGGCAATATATTATTTTTAGTAGGAATAGTTGATTATGCTTTAAATTTAAGAAAACTTGACAAGTCAAGGATAAAAGATTCTCCAAAATGATGGAGGTTTGTTATGGATAATAAATTTAAGAATTTTATTCCAAATGTTAGGATATATCTGCTTATAATAGCTATATTATTAGGAATATTGGCCTTTTATAATGTTTACGTGTTTTTTGCAGGGTTTTTTGTTTATTTAGTCCTACTTTATTATAACTTTAAAAGTTCTGAAGTAAAAAAGAATCAGTTTTTTAAGTTTATAGAGGATATATCAAATAATATCGACTCTGCTGGAAGAAACACTTTGTCTAAAATACCAGTCCCCCTTACTATTGCAGATGATGAGGGAAAAATTATCTGGGCTAATTCTCCTTTTTTAGATGGAGTGATTAAAAATCCTTATGGTAAAAGTATAAAAACAATTATTCCTGATATCGATATTTTTAAGATAATCGATAAAAATTTAAACGAGATAAACAAAGTTAAGATAGGAGAAGAATATTACGATGTTCTAATAAATCTTGTAAAGTCAAAATCATCAAACAGGAAAAACATATTCTTATTTTATTTTATAAATAAAACCAATTATTATAATCTAGTTGAAGAATATGAAAACAAGAAAATGGTGGTTGCTTTAATTGAAATAGATAATTACGACGAAGTTTTAAAGAGTATGGATGATATAAATAGGCCAATACTTATTGCAGAAATAGATAAAAAAATTAATTCCTTTACATCAAGCTTAAATGCCTTTGTTAGAAAGTATGATGCAAGTAAATATGTAGCAGTATTCGAAGAAAAGTATATAAAAAGAGTTATAGAAGAAAAGTTTCCTATACTTGATGAAGTTAGGGAGATGTATTTTGGCAACAAAATACCTGTTACTTTAAGCATAGGAATAGGAATGCACGGTGAAAATCCATATAAAACCCATCAGTTTGCAGTTGCAGCAAAGGATCTTGCTTTAGGAAGAGGTGGGGATCAGGCGGTTGTTAAGGATGGAGACAAATTATTATTCTTTGGAGGAAAAAGCAAAGAAGTAGAAAAAAGGACAAAGGTTAAGGCAAGGGTAATTGCCCATGCTCTGTCGGAGCTTATAAATCAAGCCAGCGAAGTGATTATAATGGGCCATGAAACTCCAGACCTTGATTGCATTGGAGCAGCCCTTGGAATGTATAGAGGATGCAAACAGAAAGGTAAAAATGTGTATATTGTTCTAAACAAGGTAAATAAATCCATTGAAAAAATAATGGAGAAGATTAATAATAAAGGATATGAGGGTGTTTTTATAACCAATGAAACATCAAATGCCATTGCAAACAGCAAAACACTTCTTATAATTGTGGATGTCCATAGAAAAAATTTTGTTGAAAATCCTGAGCTTTTAAACAGGGTTGGAAATATAGTTATAATTGACCACCACAGAAAGAGTGCTGATTTTATCGACAATGCAACTATAACCTATATAGAGCCCTATGCTTCGTCAACTTCAGAGCTTGTAACGGAGCTTTTACAGTATATGGTTGATAGGGTTGAACTTAATGAAGTTGAAGCTCAAGCTTTAATGGCAGGAATATATGTCGACACTAAAAACTTTACCTTTAAGACGGGTTCAAGGACCTTTGAAGCGGCAAGCTTTTTAAAGAAGATGGGAGCAGATCTTATTGAAGTTAAAAGGCTTTTTGCCGATGATTTTAAAACATTTATCGAAAGGATGGAACTTATAAAAAGCGCAGAAATTAAAAATGGTATAGCTATAGCCCTTCATAGGGGACAGGTTGATAATTTTATAATAGTTCCCCAAGCAGCCGATGACCTTTTAAAGATAGATGGAATTGAAGCTTCCTTTGTCCTTGCTAATGTTGGTAATGAAGTAATGATAAGCGGTAGATCATTAGGTGATATAAATGTTCAGCTTATTTTAGAGAGCATCGGTGGAGGAGGGCACATGACTATCGCTGGAGCAAAGCTTTCAGATATAAGTATAGATGAGGCTAAGAAACTTTTAGAAATTGCTATACAAAACTATCTAAAGGGGAGTGACAAGAAATGAAGGTAATTTTAACTTCTGATGTTAAAGGCGTTGGAAAAAAGGGAGATGTTATAAACGTTTCTGACGGTTATGCAAGGAATTTTCTTTTCCCAAGAAAATTAGCAATAGAAGCGAATGAATCTAATTTAAAGGTATTAGAAGCTCAAAAGGCAAAGGAAGAGCAAAAAAGACAAGAGGAGCTTCAAAGGGCAAGGGAACTTGCTAAAAAACTTTCTGAAATTACAGTTGAAGTATCAGTTAAGGCCGGAGAAAATGGAAAGCTATTTGGTTCTATCACTTCAAAGGATATCTCAGATGCCCTTAAAAAACAGCATGGAATAGAAATAGATAAGAAAAAGATTGAACTTGATGAAGCAATAAAGGTTGCAGGAGTATATAATATTGAAGTAAAGGTTTACCCAGAAGTTTCAGCAAAACTTAAGGTCAATATTAAAGCGCAGTAGAAAGGAAGATTTAGGTGAAAAACAACGCAGCAAATAAATCTAATAAAGTTAGGGAAATAATCAAAGGACAATATGAGGAACTTGAAATTAAGGTTAATTCTTTGATTGAAAACGTATATGAACTTTATGGGACTGAAAATGTAAATGCTGTTTTAAAGGAAGAAAATCTTTTAGATGCACTTTTATCGGATGAATTAAACGAAAAGCTTTATGTCCTTCAAAAAGTCCTTTTAAACAAAGAGGATTTTATAGACGACCCCTTTGAACTTATTGAAAAGTTAGAAGAAAAATTAGCTTATGTTTTGGCAAGAAAAAAAGTTGAAATGGAACTTGAAAAAAAGGTTGATGAAATAATAGAAAAGAACAATGAAAAGTTTATAGACGATATTAAGCTTAGCATCATAAAAAAACAAAGGGGACCAGAAAACAGCAAAACATTAAAAAAACTTGCGGAGCTTCAAAAGCTCGAGAGCATAAGCCTTTCAAAATCAATCATGGAATATTTAAGGCCATCTTCTGTTAAGGAAATCGTTGGCCAGGAAAGGGCAATAAAGGCTATTTTATCAAAGCTTGCCTCACCATATCCGCAGCATATAATACTTTATGGTCCTCCAGGGGTTGGGAAAACAACCACTGCAAGGCTTGCCTTTGAAATTGCAAAGATGCTAAAATCTACTCCTTTTTATGAGGATTCTCCCTTTGTGGAGGTAGATGGGACAACCTTAAGGTGGGATCCAAGGGAGATTACAAACCCCCTTTTAGGTTCAGTCCATGATCCTATTTATCAGGGAAGCAAAAGAGATTTTGCAGAAAGCGGTATTCCAGAGCCAAAGCTTGGACTTGTTACAAAGGCCCATGGAGGAATCCTATTTATAGATGAAATAGGTGAGATGGATCCAATACTTCAAAATAAACTTTTGAAGGTTTTAGAGGATAAAAGGGTAGAATTTTCATCATCATATTATGATCCTGATGATGAAAATGTTCCTGAGTATATAAAAAAGTTATTCGATGAAGGTGCACCTGCTGATTTTGTCCTTATAGGAGCAACCACCAAAAGCCCTGAAGAGATTAATCCAGCATTAAGATCAAGATGTGCAGAAGTTTATTTTGAACCACTTTCCAAAAAAGATATTCAGAACATTGTTTTAAATGCTGCAAAAAAGTTAAAAATCAAAATGGATGCAGAAGTTCCAGAACTTATAAGCCAATATACAATCGAGGGAAGAAAAGCTGTTAATATTTTAGCCGATGCCTATGGCTATGCCCTTTACAATAGAAGGGGCAAAAGGCCGTATATTAAAAAGGACGATGTTTTGGAGGTAATAAATCTTGCAAAGCTTATCCCCTATTATAAAACCTATGCAAAGGAAGAAGGGGAAGTTGGCAAGGTGTTTGGACTTGCAGTTTCAGTTTTTTTAGGAAGCATATTGGAGATTGAGGCGGTTGCCTTTGAAAAGGAAGATGGAAGCGTAAGGTTTAATGATACAGCCGGTACCATGGCAAAGGATTCTGTTTTTAATGCAGCGTCGGTTATAAGAAGGCTAACCGGCCTAGACATTTCTAATTATGACATCCATGTAAATATAATCGGCGGTGGGAATGTGGATGGCCCTTCTGCAGGTGCTGCCATAACCGTTGCGATATTAAGCGCCATAACAGGGAAAAAGGTAAGGCAGGATACTGCTATTACCGGGGAAATATCCCTTCTTGGTGAAATTAAGCCTGTTGGTGGAGTAAATGAAAAGATTCATGGTGCAATTCAAGCAGGAATGAAAAAGGTCATAATTCCTAAAGAAAACCTTGATGAGGTATATAAGGATTATGATATTGAGATCATCCCTGTTTCCACAATAGATGAAGTGTTAGATGTAATTCTTTGGGAGGCGGTTTGATGGATAAATTAAGGGTCCCTCCGCATAATATCGAAGCTGAGCAGTCGGTATTAGGCTCTATGCTCCTTGATAGAAATGCAATAGCAGATATTACTGAAATATTAACCGGAGATGAATTTTATAAAGAATCCCATAGAATATTATATAAGACGATAGAGGAAATATATAATAAGGATGAGCCAGTAGATATAATAACTGTTATTGACCTTTTAAAGAGCAGAAACCTTTTGGAGGTTGTAGGAGGAGTTAGCTATATATCAAGCATCGTTGCTTCTGTTCCTACAACAGCCAACGCAAAGTCCTACGCAAAAATAGTTAAGGAAAAGGCACTTTTAAGAAGGCTAATAATTGCATCCAATGAAATAATGGATAAGTGCTATCAAGAACCCGATGATGTTGAAGAGGTTTTAGGGCTTGCAGAAAAGGCAATATTCGATGTCTCACAAAATAAATCCCATAATGATTTTGAGCCTTTATCAGAAATAATAATGAAAAGCTTTGACAGCATAGAACATCTTTCAAAGACAAAGGGAGATGTTACAGGAATCCCGTCTGGATTTACTGATCTTGATAGGAAAACATCGGGTTTTCAAAAGGGAGATTTTATTCTTGTTGCAGCAAGGCCTTCTATGGGTAAGACTGCCTTTGTTTTAAATATTGCTCTACATGCTGCCTTGAGGGCTAAAAAAAGCGTTGCAATATTCTCCCTTGAAATGTCCAAGGAACAGCTTGCCTTTAGAATGCTCTGTGCTGAGGCAAATATAGATATGTTAAAACTAAGGACAGGGGACCTTGATGAAGAGGATTGGTTTAGGCTGGCAAGGGCGGCAGGCCCGATGTCTGAATCAAAGATATTTATCGATGATACTCCTGGAATTTCTGTAAACGAAATGAGGTCTAAGTGCAGAAGGCTAAAGATAGAAAAGGGCCTAGATTTGATTATAGTTGACTATTTGCAGCTCATGTCGGGAAGCAAAAGGAGCGAAAGTAGGCAGCAGGAGGTTTCAGAAATATCAAGGTCATTAAAGGCCCTTGCAAAGGAAATGGACGCTCCAGTTATTGCTTTGTCGCAGCTTAGCCGTGCTCCTGAAGCAAGGTCTGACCACAGACCAATGCTATCGGACCTTAGAGAATCAGGCTCCATCGAACAGGATGCCGACCTTGTTATGTTCCTTTACAGGGATGAGTATTATCATAAGGATACCGATAAGAAAAACATTGCAGAAGTTATAATTGCAAAACAAAGAAATGGTCCTACAGGAACAGTAGAACTTGTATGGCTCGGACAATATACAAAGTTTGGAAATCTTGACAGATACCATAGTGCATAATAAGCTCCTGCTTTATGCTGAATGCATAAAGCAGGAGCTTTTTGTTTTTACTTATAAAATCCTTACAATCCTTTGATAAATTATAACTATCAAAGGATTAGGAGGGGAAGTGAATATGAGAGAGTGTGTTTTAGAGGCGAAAAATATAACAAAATATTATGGTAAACATTTAATTTTAAAGGATGTATCGTTAAAGGTTCCTAGGGGTTCAATATTTGGTATAGTGGGACCTAATGGAGCAGGAAAAACTACTTTTTTAAAGATATTAAGTGGGATAACAAGACAAAACAGCGGAGAGGTGATCGTTTTTGGTGAAAGGTTCAACAGAAGAAATTTAAATAAACTAGGAACATTAATTGAATATCCTTCTATTTATAGCAATTTAACAGCAGAGGAAAACCTTATTATTCATACTTTACTTATGGGAATAGAAAGGGATAACATTAAAAAGGTTTTAAATATAGTTGGATTAGAAAATGCTGACAAAAAAATCGTTTCAAAATTTTCTTTAGGAATGAAGCAAAGATTAGGCATAGCAATAGCCTTGTTAGGCGATCCTGAGATATTGATATTGGATGAGCCGACTAACGGGCTTGATCCAATTGGTATTCAGGAAATGAGGGAACTTATACTTTCGTTTAAAGAAAGAGGTATTACAGTTATCATAACCAGTCATATATTAAGCGAAATTGAAAAGATAATCGATAAGATAGCTATAATAAATCTGGGTGAAATAAGGTATGTAGGTGATTACAATAAGGATGAAAATTTAGAAAGATTATTTATCGATGTTGTAAAGGGTGATTATAATGGTTAATTATTTAAAAGCTGAATATTTAAAATACAAAAGAACCTCTATAAAAAAACTGTTTTTTTTACTTCCTATTTTAGTAATGTTAATAGTTTATTTGATGTATTCTTTTATGCCTAAGGGTTACATGGAAATAACAGATTTTATTATGATTACAGGCTTTAATTGGTGGACTGTTTTGTTTATTCCTATAGGAACAGCAGTTTTGGTTGGGCTTGTTAATATCATGGAGAAAAAGGTTGGAAATTATAAAGTATTTGTATCAAGGAATTTATCCTTACAGGGAATTTGGATTTCTAAGGTTTTCGTAATCTGCATTTTTATGTTCTATTCAATTATTATTTTGGCTTTTTTAATTGTTTTCTTTGAAATACTTTTAGGGGGACAAATAAAACTAAAAGAAATACTGAGTTCAGTATTGGTAATTTGGGTGGGAAGCATAAATTTAGTACCGATATACCTATTTTTATCAATCTTTGGAGGGTTAATTTTAAATGTAATTGTGGGTTTTATAGGCTTTTTTATAGGTGCTGTTATGGCCATAAAATCGTATTGGATGTTTGTTCCTTGGAGCCTTTCTTTAAGAATGTTATCGCCTATTTTAAAGGTTCATCCTAATGGTATTCCATTAAAAGCTAATGATTTTTTGTTGGATACTTCTGTTATTAAAATTGGTTTGTTTTTTTCTATAATGTATTTTGTAGTATTTACTTTTATAACTTCTCTTTGGTTTAAAAAAGAGGTGATAAAATGATAAACATATTGAGAGTTGAATGGATAAAAACAAAGAGAACGATGTTAAGAGAGGTTTTAATTTTAAGTCCTATTGTTTTTGCGCTTTTAGCTTTTTGGCAATTGACAAAAAGACCGTTAGATGATGAAATTATCAAAAATGCTTTTTTAATTAGAGGTTTATTTTTTAAGTTTTTCCTTCCTTTATTAGTGGGTTTTATTTCCAGTTATTTAATAGGATATGAACAGATATATGGAAACAACGTTTATATAAATAATAGGATTCCTAAAGTTAAGTTTTGCTTAGGAAAGATTTTGAGCATTTTTATTTATATAGTGTTTATTATTTTAGTTATGGATTTAATATATTTTTTCACGTTAAAATTTTTAAATATAGAATTTCCATACAAAATACTATTTTTTTCTTCTGCGATAACTTTTTTAGGATTACTTCCTATAATTATTTTACATGTATTTGTAAGCTT
>JAOAEI010000189.1:300-871 GCA_026416875.1 Caloramator sp. | reverse complement strand
TATATTTCATTTCCATAGGGCTTTGCCAACATAAAATTAAAATAGCTTTTCATAACAAGTCCAACAGGATAATCATTGTCAACAACGACTACTCCTTGTACATTAGTTTTGTTGAAATAATTTCTAACTTCTTTGCATTTTGTATTTTTATCTATTGGAATATCAAATCTAACTATCTTACCTATCGGACAAGTTCTAGCATTTACCAATAGCTTCTTGCTCTTTTCGTTACAAAGCCATTTTATTTTTTGTTTTATATCCTCATCTATATCTTCAGGAACTTCAGATGGCTTCTTTAAAAAATATCCCTGTACATATTCAACTCCTATTTCAATTAAAAAAGAAAGTTCATCTATAGTTTCAACACCCTCTGCTATTAGCTTCATATTTGTAATTTTGCTTAATGAGACTAGGTTTTTGCATAATGCCTGTTTAAAACTATCTTTATCTATATCTCTTATAAGTCCCATATCTAGTTTGATAAAATGAGGCTTTGTTTCTGTAATAAGTCTAAATCCTGAATATCCTGCACCTGTATCATCTATTGCAATTTTATAACCTTGATTTACAT
>JAOAEI010000189.1:0-290 GCA_026416875.1 Caloramator sp. | reverse complement strand
TTTTCAGGAGATAAATTATAAATCTTTAAAAACTCAGTTGTAAAACCATACTTGAATTTTTTATCTTTAATTATGTTAGGGTCAACATTTAAAAATAAATATTCGCTTATTGAATAGTGTTTTGCCCTTTCTATTGCCAAAGTTCTACATAAATATTCAATTTCCCAAAGAAGTCCATTTTCTTTTGCAAAGTCAAATAAATTATCTGGTCTTTCAAAGTAACTTCCAATAGGCCCTCTAGATAATCCCTCATATCCTACACCTTTAGCATTTTTGACATCTATAATAGG
>JAOAEI010000188.1 GCA_026416875.1 Caloramator sp. | reverse complement strand
ATATTAACATAATAATTATAATATTATGTTTAACTTTAATTCAAGGGAAATAAACTTTAAATATTTTAAAGAAAATATGCAAAATAAAAAAGGGGATTACCCCCTCACTTTAAAAAGCTTTCTATTCTATTTAAGCCTTCTATAATATTTTCCATTGAAGTCGCATAGGATAATCTAATATAATCATCATCTCCAAAACCTTCTCCTGGAATTGCTGCAACTTTTGAATGCTCTAAAAGTGCATTGCAAAAATCAACTGAGCTATTAATAGTATAACCCTTTATATTTTTGCCTTTAATCTTTGTTATGTTTATCATTACATAAAAGGCGCCTAATGGTTTAACACAGGATAAACCTTCTATAGAATTTATTTTATCAACCATATAATTTCTTCTTTTTTCAAACTCTTTTCTCATTATTTCTATATCTTCCTGAGGACCATTTATAGCTTCAAGACTAGCATATTGGGCAATGGTATTTGGATTAGATGTTTCATGGCTCTGAAGATTGGACATTAATTTTGCTATTTCTTCGCTTGAAGCAGTATATCCTATTCTCCATCCAGTCATAGCATAAGCCTTTGATACTCCATTAATTACTATAGTTCTTTCTTTAATTTCATTTCCCAATGAGGCAATACTTATATGTTCAGTTCCATCATAAATCAACTTTTCGTATATTTCATCTGAAATTATAATTAAATCATGTTTTACTGCAATCTCGGCAATAAACTCTAAATCCTTTTTAGTATAAACTGTCCCAGTTGGATTATTAGGGCTATTTAAAATAATCGCCTTAGTTTTTGGTGTAATTGCAGCTTCTAATGATTCCTTTGTATACTTAAAATTATTTTCTTCTTTAGTTTTAACAAAAACAGGAACAGCATCTACTAG
>JAOAEI010000187.1 GCA_026416875.1 Caloramator sp. | reverse complement strand
TACAGTTTTTCTATCAATACCTGTTTCTCTTGCTATTGCTCTTAATGCTTTGCCTTCATTAAAATGTGCTAAAATTATTTGTTGTTTATTCATTAATGTTATCATCCCCTCACAACCCCTCTTAAGTATCTTTACATAAGAGGTTAGCATTAAAGTGGGGGAGTTTTCAACCGAAATCGTGGTCCATCTTTAGTTTAATACAAAAAAGCAAAAAAGCCCTGATTTCTCAAGGCTTATATCTATTGTGTCAAAATCATAGTTCAAATCTGTCTTTGGACGATGATTTTGATACAAGATTTAAATTTATAACTTTACTTTATTCAAATTTCTTTAAAAACTTGCTTTACACATGAATGCAGATCTTCTAATCAAATACACGCAGTAACTATTAATAAAGAATTTCTTAATTTATCTTTCATTAAAAGTGTATTAAAAAAAATTCTGCTTGGTTTATATTTTAAATCTACTAAGTAGGATTTCTTAATAACTTTTCACAGAACTTTTACACTCTCAATGAGTTTTTTATCTTAATATGCGAAATTCAAAACACACTAATTAATAGATTCTACTTTTAAGGTTTTCTTGAACAAAACATCATTATTTAAATTATCATAAATCACTAATTGAAATTCTAAATCAGGTTCAACAATTTTCAATAAATCTACTTTTGATACAGGCTTATTTCTTGAAATTAAATTTGAAAAGTTTGTTGTAAAATATGCTTTTCCATTTTTTGTGGTAATTAAAACCGGTACCGATCCTATAGCACTTGGAAAACCTGAAAAATAATGTATCTCATTTGGATACTTTAATTCTATTAATAATCTTCTGCTATTGATTTCTTCTCTTAAAATATCCTTGCATTCAACGGGAAGTACAAATTCCAAAATATATAT
>JAOAEI010000186.1 GCA_026416875.1 Caloramator sp. | reverse complement strand
ATACAGAAGCTATAGTAACAGGAACATTAGCTGGCTATAATGCAGTAAGGCATGTTATAGGTTTAAAGTGTATTGAATTACCTTCATCATTGGCAGTAGGAGATATAATTAAATTTGAAAATGAAAGTAAAAAGAAGAAGGACGGCTTAAGAAAAAGATATACATTTGCAGGAGCAGAGTATTTTGAAAGAATGAAGTCTTTGAACCTATATACTGTAGATGTAGATGAAATAAAAAGAAGAGTAAGAAAACTATTATTAAATGACATGTTTAAAGAAAAATTAATTTAAATTTAATAAGTGATAAGAATAAAAAAGAGTATATTTTAGCCCCATGCAATGTTTAATTGTTTTTATAAACTTCTTACATGGGGCTTTTTTTATTTTATGCATGAATTGTTTTTCATCATATTACAATAATCTATATATATGTTGGCCGCAACTATTGTATCATCTAAAGCTCTATGGCTTATAAGATTTAATTTATAATGATTTTTTATTGTTTCTAATTTATGGTTTGGTAGATAAGGGTAAATTTGTTTTGCAATTTTAACTGTGTCTATAAATAAGTTTGTTATTATATCTTTTCCATATAGATTGTAGACAGCATATTTTAAAAATTTGCCATCAAACCCAGCATTATGGGCAACAATAGGAAGATCCCCAATAAAGTTTAAAAGCTTAGGTATTAATAAATCAATTGTTGGTTTATTTTTAACCATTTCATTAGTAATACCATTTATTGAAGTTATAAACTCTGGTATTTCAATTTGTGGATTAACTAATGAATGAAACTTATCTACGATATTATTATCAATGAATTTAATGGCAGCAATTTCTATTATTTTGTCTTTATCTGGTTTTAATCCTGTTGTTTCAAAGTCAAGTGCAACAAATGTTCTATATATTGT
>JAOAEI010000185.1 GCA_026416875.1 Caloramator sp. | reverse complement strand
GGGCTTATTTTTTAAGTTTTAATTATTTCCAATGGTGATTGTCAACAAGTAGTTTTTACTTTGATGCAACACTAGAAAGGTTTTCCCTGCCTTTTATTTTTGATAATTTTTAAGTTCCTGTATTATCTTTGAGGCATCATCTTTAGTCCATTCTTTACTTTCATTTTTGCCTGTAAGTTCTTGAGTTAATTTTTTAAGATCCTCATCATTTATATTTCTATCCTTAGCTAATTTAGCTATATAATTTTTTTGATTTTGTGTAGCATAATCGACCTTGTCTTCTTTAATTTCAATGTTTTCATCCGTAACAAGCATTTCCTCCATGTCCTCAATATCTTGGGTAAAAATTCCTGAGGTCCTTGTAGCTGAAAGGGTAGCATCTATTAAGGCTCTTTTTTTGGCCATTTTTAAAATTGTGTTTACTATTGTATAGGGATTTTGCTTTGCAAATTTTGTTTCTTTGCTATTGCAGGAACCTAGCCCCTCAGAGATTATTTCTCCAGTCTTCTTACTTCTTAAGGAACATTTGCAAAGATAGTAAAAAAAACCTTCCTTCCAATTTTCAACCTTTTCAAGTATATCTACGTTTATTGTAAAACCATATAGATTACAAAGCTTTTCTGCACCTGGTTTAAATAAACTAGGCTTTGGACTTCCGGGGATTTTACCGTAATCCTCTCCTTCCTTCATTTGGCTTTTTATAAAATTTTGTATAAGCTTAAACTGCTCTATTTCTTTTTCAATTAGTTTTTCAGTGAGGGATTCCCTTTCGTCATATATGATTAAATTTTTTTCTAGATTATCCATTTTTACACCTCCACCTCTTAATTATATTATATTAGCCTTGCGCATAATTTAAAGACCTTGA
Organism: Caloramator sp.; assembly: GCA_026416875.1. Classification (GTDB taxonomy): domain Bacteria; phylum Bacillota; class Clostridia; order Clostridiales; family Caloramatoraceae; genus Caloramator. Next base: position 48 of record JAOAEI010000185.1, on the reverse strand, counting down.
AACTACTAGCCCGCCAGGGCTAAATTTTTTTTATCACTCAAATATATT
>JAOAEI010000184.1 GCA_026416875.1 Caloramator sp. | reverse complement strand
CTTAATCAAAATACATATAAAACAAGCAAGGATGGGCATCTGAATAATTTGCCCACCCCAACTATTGACATAGAGCCTACAAACTTTACTGAGCTGCTCCGCTTTTGCTTCGCAGCTTTCAGGTTTCAATCCCTTATAGGTAGGCTACAAACGGCATGATAAAGAAAAAATTGACGTTCAAGTTTGCAGTTTCAATCCCTTATAGGTAGGCTACAAACGCAATGCAAATGCAATGCGACGTAGATACAGCAAAAGTTTCAATCCCTTATAGGTAGGCTACAAACAGTAATATATGTGGAACTATGAAATAAATCAATCAAAGTTTCAATCCCTTATAGGTAGGCTACAAACATTGAAGAATGCGAGATACTAAGGAGCTTGTATAGGTTTCAATCCCTTATAGGTAGGCTACAAACACCTCCAGCTCAAACTTCAAGAGCTGGAGGAATACGGTTTCAATCCCTTATAGGTAGGCTACAAACTTTCATTGCTCGGGGGGATAGATAATGCATGTAATGGTTTTCCTCCCTTATAGGGACCATATAAACACGCAAAAGACCCTGATATTGTTTCGATGCTTATTGAGTTTTCCTCCCTTATAGGGACCATATAAACCTAGCAAAACCTTCTACTTTATTTTTATTCATTGTTTCTATGTTTTCCTCCCTTATAGGGACCATATAAACTTTTATTGCTTCTGGGCTCATGCTTACTTTACCTCCGTTTTCCTCCCTTATAGGGACCATATAAACTTGAAAAAGAAGCATGGAGCATACAAAAGGGTGAGAGTTTTCCTCCCTTATAGGGACCATATAAACGAAAGGCTGCTTCCAATTGGGGGTGGTTATGCAATGTTTTCCTCCCTTATAGGGACCATATAAACCCGTTTGAGGCTTGAAAAAGCTAGGTTTGTGAATTTTTGCATTTG
>JAOAEI010000183.1 GCA_026416875.1 Caloramator sp. | reverse complement strand
GCCTATTTATTTTTGAATTAAAAATTTAATTATTATAAATTTTTAAATAAAAAGAAGGATTTGATAAGTGGGTGTAGAAAAGAATATATATAGTTTAAATAAAATAAATGTTCAAAAATTATCAAAATTACAGTATAATAAAAGTTAGTATACGACAATTTAATAAATGTGCTACACTTCTTTTACTAGGGGGAGTTAAGTTGAAGCCTTTTATAGTGCTAATGTTTGTACTAATAGTTTTGGCATTAATGGTAGTTGCTAATAAGTACGTAAGACTTAAGGAAGAATATGAGAGGGAGGTAAATTTAAACAATCTTTTAATTGAAATTTCAAAGGAATTTTCAGTTTATAAGGATGTTTATAAGCTCTACAAAAAGATACTTGTAGACACCTTAAAAATTATAGAAGAAGGTGATGCAGGAAGTATACTCATATATAACAGAGAAAAGGATCATATGGAATATGTTGCAGCAATAGGATATGACATTGACGAACTTAAGAAGATAAATTTAAAAAAGGAAGAGCTTTATCTTTATAAGTTAAACAGGCTAAATTCAGCAGATATAATAAAAAATCCTAGAGCCTTTGATAGTGAGTATATTGACAATGAAAAGTACAACATGCTTATGGAGATGGAGGCATTAAATATAAAATCAGTTTTGAGTGCACCAATATATGTAGATGGAGAATTTTATGGAATAATCAATATTGATAACAACAGCAATGTAGATGCCTTCAGTGAAAAGGACATTGAACTAATTGATTTTTTAGTAAAGCAAATGGAAATAGCAATTAAAAATGCTCATCTGCTTGATGAGTTAAAACATACTTTAAGAACGGATGATTTAACAGGTGTATACAACAGAAGGTATTTTGAAGAGCTATTAGAGAAGGAAATAAGAAGAGCCAAAAGATATGGAAACAGGTTTAGTTTGGTTT
>JAOAEI010000182.1 GCA_026416875.1 Caloramator sp. | reverse complement strand
ATATTAGGTCTATTCAATGAAATTCTCATTGAAACACTACTATTATTATAGTTGTAGATGCAATTTTCATTTGGATTTGATAATACTATTACAGAAGAATTAAGTTGAGCAGAAAAATTAGAATTATCTTTTTTGCGAAGTACTTTATCTATTTCTTCCATATCTTTAGGTCCCATACTAAATAAAACTGGTTTTTCATCTTGAGCTAAATATAATATTCCAGAACCAGTAGCATTTTTATAGTCATTTTCTTTCCAAATTATTGTAAATGTTAAAGTTTTATCTTTCTCATATTTTTTTGAGAATGTAATTGTGTTTAGTTCGATTTGATTTTTATATTGCTTTTTCCATTCACCTTGTATATCTTCTATTTTTACTAATCTAATATCATCAAGAGCGAATTTAACATTTACGTTAACAATTGGAACTTCTTTAGAATAATCAATATTTCTTATATCAATATCAAATTTTTTCAAATCTTTAATTTTAGTAAGCAGTTCTTGATCATACTGATATACCTTTTCAAAATTAAAATTAAGTTGATTATTTTCAAGTGCTTTACCATTTGTCGTATTTGTTATAAAAAGTAAAATAAGAATTAAAGAAAGCAAAAATGAACTTATTCTTTTAAAATTCATAAATATGCCCCCTAAATATAAATTATTTTCACCTTATAGAATTTGACATAATCACATTTGCTTTGTCAATTAGAAGATTAACTTGTCTTTGGATGTATAATGTTTTTATTATCCCATTTGATTTTACTACAGAAGTTAGATCAACAATCTTATTGTTAATATTAAATATATCATTTAGAATCTTTTTGTCTATTTGCTTGAAATAAAGTTGATTTGAGAACTCAAATAATTTCCCAATATAATTAACTGCCTTTTGGTTTTGTCTACTAAATAAGAAACTAGTAAGAGATAAATGGTTTAAAGATTCAAGTT
>JAOAEI010000181.1:631-952 GCA_026416875.1 Caloramator sp. | reverse complement strand
GTTATTTGCTATTAAGTTTATTGTATTGGTAATTTCTTCTATAGCAGTATTTTGCTCTTGTATTGTACTTGCTACAGTTTCTATATTTATATTTAAAGTGTTTATATTATCTAATGCTTTTTTAACTGCATCATTTATATCATTACTTATCTTTAAGCCTAGTTTAATACTATCTAATTCTTCTCTTGTTACTTGAATTACCTGTTTAATTTCATTTTGAATTTCATATATAAGTTGTGCTATTGTTTTTGCAGAATTTGAACTTTCCTCTGCAAGTTTTCTAACCTCATCTGCAACTACAGCAAATCCACGTCCAGCTTC
>JAOAEI010000181.1:0-621 GCA_026416875.1 Caloramator sp. | reverse complement strand
CAAGTAGATTAGTTTGTGATGATATGTTTTCTACAACTTTAGTTATACTTTCTATTTCTGATGATAGCTTTTCTAGTTTACCTGCAACTTGAATAGTATCATTTACTATTTGTTCATTTTCTAACATAAATTCTTTTAATTGCTCTGAATGCTTTTCTATAACTTTAGCAATTTCTATAACATTATCACTCTGTTCTTTTATTGAGTTTATTGATGTTGTTATTTCTATTGTACCTGCACTTATTTCTTCAACACTAGCACTTGTTTCTGTTGTACTTGTAGCATTAGTTATTATTTGTTGTTTTATTTTATTAGTCATATCACTTATATTTTTCACTTCTTTTGTGTTATTTACTATTACTTCTTGTAATTTTTTTAAATTATCATTTATTACTTCAGTACTTTGCACTATGTTAAGTATTATAGCTTTAATATTCTCCTTTAATATATTTATAGATTTTTGTATTATACCTATTTCAGTTTTATCATTACATTCAATTTCTATATTTAAATTACCTTCAGCTATTGTATTTATCTTTTGAGATATAATTGAAACTTTTTTTCCTATTTTATTAAATATTATATATACCACCAATAAAGTTATTAATAATAATATTAAAC
>JAOAEI010000180.1 GCA_026416875.1 Caloramator sp. | reverse complement strand
CAAATAAAGAGCTATTGTATATGCATAAATAGGGTTTTATATGGACTATGTGGGATGTAAATACCATCAAGCAGTATTTTTTTAATTACGCTTAAACAGTTTTATATGGACTATGTGGGATGTAAATGAAGTAACGTTTGATATAAACGGAACATTAATAGTCCGTGTTTTATATGGACTATGTGGGATGTAAATTAAATAAAAAAGACGTCGCTTTATTAACGACGTCTATGTTTTATATGGACTATGTGGGATGTAAATATGCAAGTCATGGGCAGTTACAACGTAAGAAGGAAGTTGTTTTATATGGACTATGTGGGATGTAAATCAAAACGTTATGGAGTTAGGACAAATGGTATCACAATTGGTTTTATATGGACTATGTGGGATGTAAATTATTTCGAGTGGCACAAGACGGAACAGTAAAGATAGGTAGTTTTATATGGACTATGTGGGATGTAAATTGTGTAGTAAATGTTATCTTGATGAATTATACAAAAAGTTTTATATGGACTATGTGGGATGTAAATAAGAACAGATATATGTTTGCATTCGCAGACCTCGAAAGTTTTATATGGACTATGTGGGATGTAAATATGTTTGTTTGAGATAAAAACCATTTGGCATAATCAGTTTTATATGGACTATGTGGGATGTAAATGCTTTATAGTTGAATGTTTTGGGGGCTCCTCTTTGTTTTATGCGAACTATGTAGAACATTGCTGAAATTTAATTAATTTTTTTATTACACTAACATATAAATTTAATTGAAAATTCTAAAATTTATTATATAATAAAACTTGTGTAAAATCCTTAATTTAAGAGGTGTCAGGGGATGGAGATAGATTCTGTTATTTTAAAGCTTATTGACAAGATGCAGAATGCCTTTGCTTATCACAAAATTATTTTAGATGAAAATAATAAGCCTGTAGACTATGAATATATCTATGTAAACAC
>JAOAEI010000017.1 GCA_026416875.1 Caloramator sp. | reverse complement strand
GCCATTGGCTAGTGGTTCCCACTACCAAGCCCACAACGGACTTTCACCGTCAAGCTGTCGCCCATGCCGGGCGCACTCAAAATAGGGTTTGAGAAAATTCTCAAACCCTAAGTTTTCTACTTATCTATTTTTATTGCTTCTTCTTCACAAACCTCATCTAACTTATCTTCCCACAGATATTTCTTGGTTTCGCTTACAATTACTCCACTCAGTGCAAGAAGTGCAATAAGGTTTGGAATTGCCATAAGTCCATTCATAAGGTCAGCTAAATCCCAAACGAAAGTTAGAGACCAAACTGAACCAATGTAAACAAATATTACCCAAAGTATTCTATAGGGCAATATTGCCTTTTTACCAAATAAATATTCAATAGCCTTTTCACCATAATATGACCATCCAAGTATAGTTGAAAATACGAAGGTTAATAGACCTACTGTTAATACTATTGGTCCTACTGTTGGTATTTGTGAGAAGGCAGCCTTTGTAAGTGCAGCTCCCTTTAATCCTTCTTGCCATAATCCTGAATTAACAAGAACAAGACCTGTCATAGCACATATAACAACTGTATCCCAGAAGGTTCCAGTTGATGAAACAAGAGCCTGTCTTACAGGGTTTCTGGTCTGTGCTGCAGCTGCCACAATTGGTGCGCTACCAAGACCTGATTCATTAGAGAATAGTCCTCTTGCTACACCATATCTCATAGCAAGCATTAAAGTTGAACCTGCAAAACCTCCAACTGCCGCTTGACCTGTAAAGGCAGTTTTGAAAATAAGTGCTATAGTATGCGGAACGGTTTTGTAATTCATTATTAAAATAATGAGACATCCTAACACATAGAAAAATGCCATAAATGGAACTAATATGTCGCATACCTTTGCTATGCTCTTTATACCGCCTAAGATAACTATTGCTGTTAATATTGCCATTATTATACCTGTTATCCAAACTGGGACCTTAAAAGTTTCATAAACCATACTTGCAATTGAATTTGCTTGAACAGTATTTCCAATACCAAAGGCAGCTATACTTGTAAAAATCGCAAACAAAAGACCTAGCCATCTCTGTCTCATGCCATATTCGAGGACATACATAGGCCCGCCTGCCATTGTTCCATCCTTTGTTTTAACCCTATATTTTACTGATAATAAAGCTTCTGCGTATTTTGTTGCTATACCAAATACACCCGTAAGCCATGTCCACAAAACAGCACCTGGTCCTCCTAATGCAACTGCAGTTGCAACACCAACTATATTACCCGTTCCAATTGTTGCGGCAAGGGCTGTAGCCAAAGCACTAAATTGACTTACATCACCTTCGGCAAACTGATCTTTAGTTATAGAAAGCTTAATTCCTTTTCCAATATACTTTTGTATAAAGCGCAGCCTAATGGTTAAGAAGATATGTGTCCCAAGCAATAGAATAAGAAGCGGCCATCCCCAAATAAAACTGTCAATTTTGGCAACTAGATTAGCAAATGCCTGCATAAATTCCCCCCACTCTTAAAATATTTCTATTTAAAATATATGTTTTGTTTCTGCAAGTTAATGTTAAATTTAAGTATTATTCTTTTAAGGTAAAAATTTAAAAATATTAGCCAATATAAAAACACCACAATATATCAGTTTTAGCTAATATATTGTGGTGTAAGCAATCTTTATTTAAAAAATTCCCTTTATGTTTTATTCTTTCGCTCATATGCTATCTTGCAAATTGGCTGTTATATAGCTCAGCATAAAATCCGCCTTTTTCTAAGAGCTCTTTATGAGTTCCCTGTTCTATTATAGTTCCTTGATTCATAACAAGTATAAGGTCTGCATCCCTTATTGTTGATAATCTATGGGCTATTACAAAGCTAGTTCTGCCCTTCATAAGGTTTGCCATTGCCCTTTGAATTAAAACCTCTGTTCTTGTGTCGACATTGCTTGTAGCCTCATCAAGAATTAAAATTTCAGGATCAGCCAAAAATGCCCTTGCTATAGTTAAAAGCTGCTTTTGTCCCTGAGAGATATTTGTTGCTTCTTCATTTATAACTGTATTGTAACCATCCGGTAACGTTCTTATAAAGTGATCTGCATGGGCTGCCTTTGCTGCTCTAATTATTTCTTCGTCCGTAGCTCCTTCCTTCCCATAGGCTATATTATCCTTTATCGTTCCGCTAAACAGCCATGTATCCTGTAAGACCATACCAAACATTTTCCTTAAATCTTCACGTTTCATATCCCTTATATCTATTCCATCGACAGTTATCCTACCACCCTTAACATCATAAAATCTCATTAATAGATTAACAAGGGTAGTTTTTCCAGCACCTGTTGGACCTACTATCGCTATCATCTGTCCAGGTTTTACGTGAATATTAATATCCTCCATTAGACTCTGATCGTCCTTGTAGCTAAACTTTACGTGTTCAAATTTAACCTCTCCCTTTGGATTTTCAATAACCTTTGCGTCTTCTCTATCTGGCACTTCCTCTTTTTCATCTAAAATTTCAAAAACACGTTCCGCAGAAGCTACCGTAGATTGAATAATATTAGCTATGTTTGCCGTTTGAATTATCGGTTGAGTAAACTGCCTCATATATTGGATAAAAGCTTGAATATCTCCTATTTGTATCTTTCTTTTTGCAACAAAAATTCCACCCACAACGCAGATTAAAACATATCCAACATTATTTACAAAGTTAAGAGCAGGCATTATAAAGCCTGACATAAACTGCGCCTTCCAGCCAACATCATAAAGCCTTTCGTTAATTTCTTTAAATGTTTTTATCGAATCATCTTCTTTTCCAAAGGCCTTAACAATCTTATGGCCTGTAAACATCTCCTCAACATGTCCATTAAGTTCCCCTATTATCTTTTGCTGCTCAGCAAAATACTTTTGCGATTTTTTAGCAATTACAGCAGTTAAAATGCCAGAGGCAGGTAAAGTAAATAGGGCTATTAAAGTCATTATAGGACTTATGGAAATCATCATTCCTAATATTCCAATAATAGTTACAACTGAGGTTATAAGCTGAGTTAAACTCTGTTGTAGTGTTGTTGCAATATTGTCCATATCGTTGGTAACGCGGCTTAAAATCTCACCATGGGTTCTTGAGTCAAAATATTTCAAAGGTAGCCTATCTAGTTTATCTTTAACCTCCGAGCGCATCTTGAAAACCATTTCCTGCGATACGCTGGACATTATATAGGACATTAAAAAATTTAAACTTGCACTTATTATATAAAGTCCTGCCAAAATAAGTAGAATCCTTCCAATATATTCATAATCTATACTTGGAATCGGTTGACTTTTTAACTTTGCAATAACCTGTGGTGGCATCTTTTTTTGGATAGCCATCTGTATTTGAATTATCCGCATGTATTTTGCAAGTATTCCCTCACCGAGCTTTGTTGTTGCCTTCCCCATTATCTTAGGTCCGACTATGTTAAAAACTGTGCTTAGGATTGCCAGAATAAAAACAGCAATAAACTTAAATTTTTGCGGCTTCATATATTCAACAAGCCTTTTTACTGTTCCTTTAAAGTCCTTGGCCTTTTCAACCGGTCTTCCCATAGCCGGTCCCATAGGTCCCCTAGGGCCAGCAGGTCTATGCATTTTTCTCTCGCTCATGCTATCTCCTCCTCACTTAGCTGGGAAGACACTATTTCTCTATATACTTCACAAGTTTTTAAAAGTTCCTTATGCTTTCCTATCCCAACTATCCTTCCATCATCTAAAACAATAATCTTGTCTGCATCCATTATCGTTGCAACTCTTTGCGCTACAATAAGAACAGTTGAATTCACAGTTTCCTTTTTAAGGGCTAATCTCAATTTAGCATCTGTTTTAAAATCTAAAGCAGAGAAGCTGTCATCAAAAATATAGATTTTTGGTTTTTTAACTATTGCCCTTGCTATTGAAAGGCGCTGTTTTTGGCCTCCGGATAGATTTGTTCCCCCTTGTGATACCAAGGAGTTGAATCCATCCTTCATTTCATTAATAAATTCTATAGCCTGGGCAATTTCTGCTGCATGTCTTATTTCTTCCTCTGTAGCATCCTCTTTGCCATATCTTATATTATCAGCAATAGTTCCAGAGAATAAGATCGCATTTTGTGGGACGTATCCTATATAGGATCTTAATTCCCTTTGTTCTAACTCTCTTACATCCACTCCATCAATTAAAATATTCCCACTATCCACATCATAAAAGCGCATAATGAGATTTAAAATTGTTGATTTACCTGAACCTGTCCCCCCTATGATTGCAGTAACCTCCCCGGGTTTAGCTTCAAAGGAGATATCTTCAATAGCTGGAGTTTCAGCTCCAGGATAGCTAAAGGTAACCTTTTTAAATTCTATATGCCCTTTAAATTCATCTATTTTTTTAGGCTCCTTAGGATCGTTTATTTCAGGTTCGATCTCAAAAATTTCATTGATTCTTTCTGCAGAGGCCTGAGCCCTTGGAATCATAACAAACATAATGGATACCATTATTATTGAGAATAAAATCTGCAGTGCATATTGTAAAAAGGCCATCATATCTCCAATTTGAAGCCTATTTTCACCTATCCTTTTGCTTGCAAACCAAATTATGGATATACTCGTAAAGTTCATAAGAAGGATCATAATAGGCTGCATTACTGCCATTATTTTATTTACCTTTATTGCAGTATCTGTAAGTTCTCTATTAGCGTCGTAAAATCTTTTTCTTTCTGTGTCAATCCTGTTAAAAGCCCTTATTACTCTAATACCAATTAGATTTTCCCTTAGTATCTGATTCACTTTGTCAAGTTTCTTTTGTAGGGATTTAAAAAGCGGAATAACTTTAACTGCTATCAAGACAATCGTTGCAACAAATAAAGGTAAAATTCCTGCCAATACTAGTGTCAAATATCTATCCTTTGAGTAAGCCATTATTATTCCACCTATACACATTATAGGTGCATAAATTATAAACCTCATCATCATCACAAGAACCATTTGAACTTGATTTATGTCATTGGTTGTCCTAGTTATCATGGAGGCTGTTCCTATTTTATCGAATTCATGCAGTGAAAACCTTTCTGCCCTAGTGAAAATATTGTCGCGAACAATCCTTCCAAATCCAACTGCAATCCTTGCAGAAAGAAATGCCCCAACAATTGAACTTAATGAGCTTAATCCTGCAACTAAAAGCATATAGCCTCCACGCTTCCATATATAGGCAGTATCACCCTTCATCATTCCATTATTAACGATATCAGACATTAAAGTTGGAAGATAAAGCTCAGCTATCGCCTGGAGGAACATAAAGCCAATAACAGCTAAAACCAACCAGGTAAATTTTTTAAGAAATCTAAAAAGTTTGATCATGTACATCAACTCCAATTGAGTAAATTATTTTACGTTGACAACTGCATTGTCGAATAAGGCATTTACATTTGATATTGCCACCTTTTCATTTTCATTTAATCCGCTTACTATTTCAACTTCTTTATCATTTGAAACTCCAATTTCAACGAATCTCTTTTTAACTGTGTTATTTTCAACAACATATACATAGGCTTTCCCATCATTTTTAACAACAGCTGAAGCAGGAACTACTATTCCATCCCTTGAGTTGATCTTTATTTTCCCGTATGCAGAAAGTCCAGGTTTTAAGTTGTCTGTATTCTTTATGCTAATTTCGATTGGGAAATACATACCTGTTCCAACTGCCATCGGCCCTATATTTGTTATTACTCCTTCATATGTTTTATTAGGATATACATCAATAACCACATCTATCGTCTGATTAATTTTTATATATGGTAGATATCTCTGTGAAATAGTTCCCTTCAATTTTAGCGTTGAAACATCAGCAATTGTAAAAATCGGTGCAGTCGGTGCTGCTAGCTCGCCAGCATTAATATTTTTATTTGTAACCACCCCATTTATTGGGCTTGTAATCTTGGCATTTGATATTTGAAGCTTTATATTTTTTATATTTGCCTGTGCAGCACTTACAGCTGCCTTTGCTTGATTTAATGTTCCATTCAAAGCTGTTTCATATTGTTTTTTTGCAATTTCATACTTTGTTTCAATTTCATTTAGCTGAGCCTTAGAAGCTATTCCTTTATCATAAAGGTTTTTAGTTTCTTCATAGGCTCTTTGTATACTATCAAGATTAATCTTAGCCTGAGCAACTTGTCCTTTAGCTAACTCTTCAGATGCCTTTGCTGAATTTAACGATGCTTGAAGCTGTTCAAGCTGAAGATTTAAAGCATTTGTTTCTATAACTGCAAGTAAATCCTTTTCCTTTACTTCGCTACCAACTTCAACGTTTACCTTTTCTACTTGACCAGATAATTTACTATAAACATTTACAGTTTTTTGTGGAACTAAAATCCCGCTTATGTTAAGCTCAGCATCTATGTTCTTTTTTTGGACAGCTGCAACTTGAACATCAATAGTATTTGAAGTATTAGAACTATTAGCAGCACATCCTGTTATCAATGTAAGTAACACAAAAGCAGCTATTATAACCCCTAAAATTCTCTTTTTCATTTTAAGCACTCCCTTCCTACTTAATATAAATTTTTACTGTTGCATTCATTCCAGGCATTAAAATTAGATTTTCATCATTTTGTATGCTTATTTTAACAGGAATATATTGAGTTTGTTTTGAAAAATTTCCACTTGTATTTAATGTAGGAAAGGCTGAAAAGGCTGATTCTGTTGCTTGACCAATACTTTTTACATAGCCTACAAACTTCTTACCTGGGAATGCATCTATTGTTATCTCAACCCTTTGTCCTTCCTTAATCTTCATTATGTTCGTTTCTTCTATGTTAGCTTTTATATAAATATTTGTAGTATCCATAATCTGTGCAATTTCCATGCCTGGAGATATAACTTGTCCTTCAACTACGTTTGATAAAACGACTTTTCCATCTATTGGCGATTTAATAGAGGATTTTGAAGCTATAACATCAGCAGAAGTATTTAAGGACTGTGCATTAACCATGCTGCTTTGGACAACGGCACTTATATCCTGGCGTCCAAGTATTTCTCCTTTTTTTACATAGTCTCCTTCTTTTACATTCCAAGTTTCAATCTTTCCTGTAAGTTCTGGTGTGATGGCTATTATGTTGGCAGAGACTTGAGCATTTTCAGTTATTATATAGTGGCTGGAATTATAAAAGTAAATATAAAGTCCTCCACCTACGCCAAGGACAATCAATAAAAGTAAAACTGTTAAAAATGCCTTCATCTTTTTCATAAAAAATCCCCCTTTATTCCATCTTGTTAAATATATATTTTATTTCTTCAAATAACTTATTTAACCTACTAACATCTTCATCATCAAGTATCTCTAACTTTTTAAAGATTGCCTGCTTAGTTTTTTCTCTACATTCTTCTATAAAATCCTTACCTTTATCTGTTAACTTTAATAAAATAATTCTTCTATCCTTAGGATCATATCTTCTTTCTATAAGACCTTCTTCAATTAGCTTTTCAGCAACGGAGGTTAAGTTGGATTTTGGAATCATCATCTTTTCACTATAAAAACTCATAGGCCTTTCATCATGATTTTCAACCAAATATAATAACCACAATTGCTGTTTAGTTACACCAGGTAGATTTATTCCCTTCATTAGTTTTTTATAAAACATAGGCAAGAAAGTCTGCAGATACTCAGCCAGCCTTTCCCTTTCCATGATAGCACCTCCTTTGTAAAATCAATTCATCTATAAATAGTTATATTTTATAACTATTATAAAATATAACATAATATAAATTAAAATCAACATAAAAAACTTCGGAAAAGCGAATAAAAATAGGCCTAAAGTTTAGGCCTATTTTGAAAATCCGTCTGGATGGTTTTTATGCCAATTGTATGCCGTTCTTATAATTTCCTTTATGTCAGTATACTTTGGATTCCAGCCAAGTTCCTTTTTAATCTTTTCAGAACTCGCGATTAAAACAGCAGGGTCTCCAGGACGGCGCCCTACTATTTCTCTTTTAATTGGATGCCCTACAACTTCTTCTGCTGCATCAATTATTTCTTTAACCGAAAATCCTACACCATTTCCGAGATTAAAAACATCTGACTCATGACCTTCATATAATGCCTTTAGGGCTAAATAATGGGCATAGGCAAGATCATTAACATGGATATAGTCTCTAATGCAGGTTCCATCCTTTGTTGGGTAATCATCTCCAAATACCTTTATACTATCCCTCTTTCCTAGTGCAGCCTGCAATACTAATGGAATTAAATGGCTCTCTGGATTATGGTCTTCCCCAATATCTCCTTCTTCATCTGCACCGCAGGCATTAAAATATCTTAAGGCTATATATTTAAGTCCATAGCTTCTTGAATAATCCTCCATTGCCCCTTCCATAATGAGTTTTGTCCTGCCATATACGTTGGTTGGATTTTTAGGAAGGTCCTCTGTTATAGGAACCCTTTCAGGCTCACCGTAAACTGCTGCTGTTGAAGAAAAAACAAGCTTTTTAACATTACAATCCAGCATAACTTCAAGAAGATTTAATGTCCCTTCAACATTGTTTTTATAATACATCATAGGTTTTTCCATTGACTCACCCACAAGGCTGTAGGCTGCAAAATGAATAACCGAGTCTATATTATATCTTCTTATTGTATCCCTTAAAAGTTCACTATCGAAAATATCCCCCTTTACAAATATATCACACTTTACGGCCTCTTCATGTCCCTTTACAAGATTATCGTAGGCAACAACATTGATCCCCATCCTATGGAGCATCTTTACCGTGTGGGAACCTATATAACCTGCTCCACCTGTTATTAAAACGTTCATTTTTACTCCCCCTTACTATAGAAAACCTTTTCTATATTTATTATACTAAAAGAAAAACATAATTAAAAGACAAAATCATAATAAAATTTATCTAGCAATACTATTTTAGCATATATATCATCTAAATAGCACCATTGCAGAAATAGGAGCAACCTTAACCTTATCCCCATATATTTTATATAAAACATCTACACCCGCTAATCTTCCATCTACAGCAACATTCCATACACCGTTTGGTATTTTTACTTCTATTGCATTTTTATTAGAATTATATATCACAATTATTTCCTTCCAATTATCCTTTGGATAGTCGATTTTAAAGACAACTGTCCTTTGTGGAGCTTCTAAAAATTTTAAGTGCTTTTTTATATCCTCTATTGAATTTAATCTAAAGGCAGGATGTTCTTTTCTAAGTCTTATAAGTCCCTTGACGTATTCAAATATATCCCTAAACTCAAATTTTCTATCCCAATCAACGGAATTTATATAATCAGGAAGGTTGTAGCTATTTTCATGGCCCTGTTTTGTTCTGCAAAAATCGCAGCCTAAATGGATAAAAGGCACCCCTTGACTTGTTAAGACTATCGCCTGAGATAACTTTTGAATTCTAACCCTCTCCTCAACTGAATCTTCTTTATTGGTTAGGCTAATCTTATCCCAAAGGGTATGGTTGTCATGACAGGAGGCATAATTTATAGATTGGTTTGGGGAAATAAATGGTCCCTTTAAGGTTTCATCATAATTTATAGCTGCAACAACTCCTCTTTTTATGTCGTATTCTTTATTTTCCCCTCCGGCAAATCCCTTTTTATCAGCTTCAAAGGTATGTCCCCTTATGGCATCCCGTATTATGTCATTAAAATATCCAATATTAGGAGTTTTATAGGCATTCATTTGGATAGCCTTTTTTTCATAATCTAAACAAGTATTAAGATCCCATCCTTCTCCATAAACAATAATATTAGGATTAATCCCTTTTAGCTCATGGAATATCTCATTTATTGTATCCACATCTAAAAGGCCTAAAAGGTCGAATCTAAAGCCATCAATGTGATATTCTTTAGCCCAAAATAAAACTGAATCCTTAATAAACCTTCTTACCATTTTATTTTCAGATGCAACATCGTTTCCACAGCCGCTGCCGTTTGATATATTTCCAAATTTATCATATCTGAAGAAGTATCCTGGAAAAAGCTTTTCAAAACTACTTTTTTTATAGTCATAAACATGGTTATATACAACATCCATAATAATTCCTATATTGTTTTGGTGAAGCTTTTGAATCATCGTCTTTAATTCCCTAATCCTTTCTTTTGGTTCATAGGGATTTAAAGAAAAGCTCCCCTCTGGGACGTTATAATTTTGAGGATCATATCCCCAGTTATACCTTTTAAACTGATCCCTTTCATCAACGCTCTCATAGTGGAAATCATAAAAGGGGAGTATTTGAAGATGGGTTACACCGAGCTCCTTTATATGCTCAAGGCCGGTTGGGACTCCCTTTTTAGAATAAGTTCCTTCTTCAACAAGCCCTAAAAATTTTCCCCTATTTTTTATGTTGCTATTTTCATTTGAGGATATGTCCCTTATACTAATCTCATATATTACTGCATCCACATAGTTTTTTAGGTCGACATATTTATCCTTTTGCCAATCTACAGGGTTAGTTTCCTCTAAATCTATTATAGCCGCCCTAAGACCGTTTATTCCCACCGCCTTTGCATAGGGGTCCACTATTTCTTCAGTTTTTCCGTAAACTTGAACTTTATATGTATAAAAATATCCCTTATATTTTAATTCAATTTCTGCTGAAAATACTCCGTTTTTTTCCTTCATATTAAATATTACAGGTTCTTCTTTAATGTCTGGATATCCATTTTTATATAAAAGAAGATCAATGTTCGTTGCTGCAGGCGACCAAACTTTGAATTCAATCTTATCATCTAAGATTCTACATCCTAAAAAGCCGTCATAATAGTATTTTTCGTTGAACTCTTCAGTTTTGTAAAGATTAAAATAATTAACTTCAAAACAGGATTCCTTTATATATATATAAGTCCTTTTTTTAATATCAATAGGTTCTGATAAAATAACTTCACAGTGATCCTTTTTCTTATTTATGATGCTTATTTCAATTGGCTCATTTTCTTGAAATACCTTTATATTTGATAAATCGACGTTTTCTAAATCTTCACAGAATATTTCCATTTTATAAAAGGTCAAAAAAGCTGCCTTCATAATAATCCCCCGTTATTTAAAAAATTTTCCCTGCCAAGTATCCCTGTCTTCAAACCTTCTATCTATTGCATTTAAAACTTCCCACTTTTTAAGGCTCCAAAGGGGTTCTATAATAAGATTTCTTGGACTATCGCCTGTTAACCTATGAACAACCATATCCTCTGGAAGCCTTTCGATGCAGTCGACTATCAAGTCAACATATTCATCCATAGATAAAAATCTTAACTCTCCCCTTTTATAAAGCTCCACCAGCCTTGTTCCCTTCATAAGATGGAGAAGATGTAGCTTAATCCCTTGGGTTTTAGTATGGGCAACAAAATCAACGGTTTCAAGTATCCTTTTTTTATCCTCTCCAGGAAGGCCTAAAATAACATGGGTTACTACATCTATATTCCTTTTTTTGAGCTCCTCTACTGCTTTTATGTATGTTTCTAATGGATAACCTCTGTTAATAAGTTTTGCAGTATCTTCATGGATGGTCTGAAGACCAAGCTCCACCCAAAGATACGTTTTTTTGTTTATCTCATCCAAAAGGTCTAAAACATCCTCAGGCAGGCAATCGGGCCTTGTTGCAATTGCAAGGCCAACTACTCCATCTATATTTAAAACCGCCTCATACTTTTCCCTTAAAACTTCAACAGGTGCATAGGTGTTAGTATATGCCTGAAAATAGGCTATATATTTTCCTTCCTTCCATTTCTTGTGCATCATTTCTTTAACTTCATGAAACTGCTCTACTAAGTTTTCCTTTGTTCCTGCAAAATCTCCAGAACCCCTAGCACTACAGAAAATACATCCCCCATACCCTGCTGTCCCGTCTCTATTAGGGCAAGTAAAACCTGCATCCAATGATATTTTAAAGACCTTCTCACCAAACTTTTGCCTTAAAAAATAGTTCAATGAGTAGTATCTTTTGTCTCCCCAAAGTTTCAAAAGATCACCTTCTTTTCATATATCATTCATGTTTAATTTTATTTCTAAATTATAATTTTTGCAATAAAATTAAGCTACCCCAGCTTTGGGATAGCTTAATTTATATTAAGAGGGGGGGATCAAAGTTCAACAGATTGATAAGTTTCAACTATAAAGTCGAATTCCTCTTCATCAGTAATTTCTCCAAATCTATCCTCATCGATGTCGGGATAATAATACAATACGTATTTTTCCTTTGAAAATACCCCTTCAATTATTATATAGTGTCGATTTAATTTTGAATCCTGTAACGTTGCCAAAACCTTATACTTTTCCCTTTTTCCTGTCTTCTCATTTGTAAGGTCAAGATAAAAGTCATCATGAAATCGAACATTTATTCTCTGGTGGTCGCATAATACAACATTTGACCCTTCCCTGCAGCCTAAGCATCCATCAAATTTACACCCAATAGAACAATTTAGGCATTTGCAGCTTGAACATTTTTGAAGCTGCTTAAATTCCTTATTAAACTCAAATTTATACTTTTCTAATTCATCTATCACTGTTCCGTTTGAAAAGATTGAAAATATACCAGCTTTGTTTAATCTTTTTTCAGCTTCTTCTAATTTATCTAAATATCTTTTTAAAACAGGGAGCTTGGTATAATAACTTCTTGTTTTAAGCTCCCTTATATCTAAAAAGTGGGAAACATTATCAATAGCAAAGGATAAATCAGAATACATTTTGCAGTATTTTGATTTTTCTTTATCTAAAAATTCCTTAGCCCTCATATAATCACCCTAAGTTTTCTTTGTATTTTCTAAGCTCTTCATCTAAATCAATCTTTTCAAGTTCCTCAAACTGCTTATCTAAACTTTCATTTCTTAATTCTTCCAAGCCTTCTGTTATCGCCTCTTTTCTTTGGATTTTTCTTTCTATTTCATCAAGACTTATGCTGTTTGCCTTAGATTTAATATCAAGAAGTATCTCATTAATCTTTTCTGCAGCCTTAGCATTGTTGTATCTCGCAGATGCTTCATCCCTATATCTCCTTGTTTTTTCTAAATCTTCTTCAAGTTCCTTCAGCTTACTCTTTATCATATCAGCCTTTTTAGAGGCTTCTTCGTAGCTTTTTTGCAAATCTTTAAAAACCTTTTCTTCATAGAGTTTTCTTTCAAGAGCCTTTTTAGCAAGTTCTTCATTTCCCTTTGCAAGGGCAAGTTTTACCTTTTCATCAAATTCTTTAATGTTAATTTTTGTATTCTCCATTTTCTTTTCAATTTCATGAACATTCCCTAAGACCTCTGCAGCAGAAACTCTTGCTTTACTTAATGCTTCCTCCATATCCCTTATCTTTTGGTCTAAAATTTCAATTGGATTTTCAATTTCGTCCATAGCCTTATTAACCTTTGCCTTAAAAATGTTTGACATTCTTTGTAAAATACCCACATTAACCACTCCTTATCTTCTAAATATTTTAAATATGATATATAAAACTATTAAAATTACTATTATTTTGAAAATAAAGTTTATCAACCAAACTAAAGCAAAACCTGTGTATACCGTTCTAAAAGGACTTCCCCAATAGCTTCCCCAAGGTATTGGAATTGGAACGTAATTTTTGGGTGCATAACTTTTTCTCTGATAGCTCTTTGGAAGTGGAAGTGTATATCGGGGTGTCGATTTAAAGCTTCCTGATTTAAAACCTCCGCTGTTAAATGGACTAGCTTTAAATGTTCCAGACTTAAATCCACCCCCACCTGCCTTAGGCGCAGCATTAACTAATTCTAAAAAAGGCATAAGGAAGGATGTCAAAAGAATTATAATTGTAAGCAGAAACCCCATTAACTTTTTCCTCATCCTCAAATCCTCCTCAATCAATTATCACAACTTTATTATATGGTATCGAATACTATATTACAACGATGATTCAACTTTATTTCGTGTGTTGTTATACCGTTAAAGAGATGTTTATTTTTTAATCTTATTATTTCTCTTATTTTCTTTTATTTTCTTTGTTTTTTAAATATTTATCTTTCATTATTATTGTATAATATTGATTAAACAATCTTGTTTTATGGTATATAATACTATATAATATAATTAGAACTCTATAGGAGGGAAATTTTATGAATGATATAAACCTTTCTGATAAATTAGTAAAACTTGCTGAGGAAATTTCAAAAAAGTCCATTATAAGCTTTAACGACCTCCCACCCTATGACTTGTTTTTGTCGCAGGTTACGGACTTTTTAAATAGTAAATTTAATGAAGAATACACCAGCAACATCATTCAAAATTATATAAAAGCAGAGGTTATATCAAAGCCTGAAGATGGGAAAAAACGCGGCTACACAAAGGACCACTTAATCCAATTAATCCTTTTAAATTATATGCGTCCGATACTTACAACAGAAGAAATCAAAGAAGTATTCAACCTCGCCTTCAATAAAATAAACGAAAAAACCGACGACCTTATAAGCTGGGAATTTGCATATGAAATATTTGTCGACCTCCAGAAAGAGACATTTAAAAACTTTATTTCAACAAGCCAAGAAACTCAAAGGAAGTTAAAAAAGATAATCGACAGCAAAAACTTAAGCGATAATGACAGTAAAAAGCTTTTAATCTTTTTAACTGTAATATCCCTTATAGCTCAAGCAACAGCCTATAAAAAACTCGCCCATAGCCTTTTAGAGGAATTAAAAGGGAAATAAATTTAGGGCATAGTTATGTAAATAGCTATGCCCTTTATTATAATCATTAAAAACTCTATATTTATCTTCTTATATTGTTCTTCTATTGATTATTTCTTTATATTTATAAAAACTTTCTTTTTTAAATCTCATTTGATTTTCAAAATCTACATAAACAAGTCCAAATCTTTTTGAGTAACCATAACCCCATTCAAAATTATCAAGTAATGACCAGTAGAAATAGCCTTTTATATTCAACCCCATTTCATTCATCTTTCCAACTGCCCTTAAGTGTTCAATTAAATATTCTACTCTGTCAACATCATGTATTTTCCCATCGACTAAAATATCATCCCACGCCGAACCATTTTCAGTTATATATATGGGCAAATCAGTATATTTTTCCCTAACCATTTTAATTAAGTCAATAAATTCTTTAGGAGATACATCCCATCCCATACTTGTCTTTTTATATTCTGAATATGCACCCCTAAACAAAAGTAATGACATAGGATCAAATTCAACAAGGGATCTATTGTAATAATTAATACCTAAAAAGTCGCACCTTTCTCCTATGATATTAAAATCTTCTTCCTTAATAAAGCTAAAATCAGTTACTCGACTGGAATACAAATTAATCATATCTAAAGGATAGTTTCCTTTAAAAAGGGGTTCTAAGAACCACCTGTTTAGGAATCCATCGCTATTGTTTGCTGCAATTTTATCCTTAAACTCCCTGCTTGCAGGATAGCTTGGACTTAAATTTAGAGTAATTCCAATTGGTTTTTTAAATCCAAGCTCTCTGTATAACTTAACTACCATTCCGTGGGATAATAAAATGTGGTGGGCAACCTTTAGGGCTGCCTGTAAGTCTCTTTTTCCTGGTGCATGTTCTCCTAATGCATTAGATAAAAAGGAAGCACACCAAGGTTCATTATGGGTTATCCACATATCTATATATTCATCTAATTCCAAAAAACATTTTTTTGCATATTCAATAAAATATTCTATATTTTCTCTTTTCTCCCATCCGCCTTTATCCTGAACCCACTGGGGTAAATCCCAATGGTATAATGTAGCAACTGCCTTTATTCCCTTTTCTTTAAGTTCCTTGAGTAGATTTTTGTAAAACTCCATCCCCTTTGGATTGTATTCCCCTTCTTTTGGGAATATTCTTGGCCATGCGATTGAAAATCTATAGGCATCTACCCCAAGCTCTTTTATTAAATTAACATCCTCTTTATATCTATGGTAATGGTCGCAGGCAACGTCACCATTATCCATATTTAAAACCTTACCCTTTGTTTTTGAAAATGTATCCCAAATAGAAGGAGTTCTCCCATCTTCATCGAAGGCTCCT
The DNA here is from genome assembly GCA_026416875.1 of Caloramator sp. GTDB lineage: Bacteria > Bacillota > Clostridia > Clostridiales > Caloramatoraceae > Caloramator. Next base: position 13,380 of record JAOAEI010000017.1, on the reverse strand, counting down.
TCTATTTGATAGGATGAAGTTGCAACTCCAAATATAAATTCTTTAGAAAAAGTCATATTATCCCTCCATCAATCGCCGATACGCATACAGCTATTTCTCATTATCAGCTTTGTAGGTATTCTTATTTCGTAAGGCTCATTTATAGGTTTATCTTCAATTAAGCTCACTAATACATCTGCAGCCTTTTGGCCAATCAATATTCTATCCTGCTCTATTGTAGTTAAGGGCGGACTCATAAAGGATGAAAGTTTTATATTGTCAAATCCAACAATTGAAATATCCTCTGGAATTCTAACTCCCTTTTCCTGAAACGTCGTCATAGTAACATAGGCGATATCGTCATATGCTACAAAGACAGCAGTTGGAAGATCATCAAATGTTTTTTGTAAAAGCTCAAGGGCAGCCACCTTTCCTGCCTCATGGGTATAGTCCTGTGCTTCTACAACATATTTAGGATTATATTCTAATCCCTTCATCTGCAAAAATTCCTTATAAGCTTCAAATCTTTCCCTTCCTGCAACACTATCTAATGGGCAGGCAATATGAGCTATTTTCCTGTGTCCAAGAAAATACAAATATTCAAGTGCTTGTAGGCTTCCCATTCTGTTATCTGAAATAACTGTGTATACATTTGGATAAATCCCCTCTACTGAAACGCACTTAAAATCGCTATCCAAAAGGCACTGGATTTCTTCTCTAAATTTTGCTCCAACTGCAAGCAAAACTCCATCCACACCTCTATAAAGACAATGTTCAAGGTATGTTGATGCTTTATTTCCTAATCTTTTACTTATAAAAACAACGTCATATCCATATTCACTAACCCTCATATTAAAACTTTGAAGTATCTCACTAAAATGTGGATGCGTAATTCCTGCATGCAGTTCTTCAGACAAAACAACACCAATAAGCCAAGTCTTTTTAGTTGCAAGAGCCCTTGCACTATTGTTTGGTGTATATCCTAATCTATCTGCAACCTCCATTATTTTTTTATATGTCTTTTCGCTTACTGATTTATAGTTATTAAAAGCTTTTGAAACAGTCGCTGGTGAACATCCTGCTTCCTTTGCAACATCATAAATTGTTACCATAGGCACTCCCTCTATTTTTTAATTATTCTAATGATTTATATTTAAAATAATAATAATCTGCATAGGCGCTATAGTCCTGCATATCAATGCAACACATACCCACAAATGCACCTGTAAAACCAAGCGGATCTGCATATTCATCAGATAATATAGTCACATCAATGTCGTAAGGAATTTTATTCCAATTTAATCCATCCTTCGAATAAAAGAAATTGCCCTTTTCATATTCAACCTTTAGCTTAAGATAAATCTTACCCTCACCAATTGGTATCTCTTCAATCGGCATTGAAAAATTACCATTATTTAAAACCAAAATTCCGAGGCATTTTTCTTTCTTATTTTCATCATATGATATCCTTAGAAAATATTGATTTAATTCGTCGTATCTGTATAAAAGTCCTGCCATTTTTTGAAAATGATTAAAATTAAATTCCAGACAAGTTTCTACTTCAAATTTAAAATCAGTTTGTCTTCGTGCTAAGATATTTTGATGGTGGGTAGACATCAAGGATTGTCTACCATAAAGCCTTAATGCTCCACTTTCCAAAATTTCATATTCAGCAGGCCTTCTTAATGACATAAAATCATACTTAAACTTTTCATCATCAAATCTATATTCATATATTTTATTTTCCACCTTTTCACCATAGCCCTCAAATTCTAATGGAGGCTCTATACCTTTATCCTTTAAATATGGCCAATCATCAACCCATACAACTTCAGCTATTGCCGTTTCTCTACCAAGTGGGCACCTCTTTTTATCGCTAATTGGCCTACCGCACAAAAAGGCAATCCACCATCTACCATCCGGCCCTTCACATAAACTTCCATGTCCTGCTTTTTGAATGTATAAATCTTTATTAAATCTTGAAGTTACTAAATGGACATTAGGATGTAATTCATAGGGACCATAAATATTTTTTGAACGGGCAACCGTTACAGCATGGTCATAAACAGTTCCACCTTCTGCTGTTATTAAGTAATAGTATCCATTTCTCTTATAAATATGCGGTCCCTCAACAAGGCCTAGTTCCGTTCCTTTAAAAATTTTAACTGGCTGTGATATCGGCTTTAGGGTTTCAGGGTCAAGTTCAGTTAACAAAATTCCTGAAAATTGCTCTTTACCTTCTCTTCTATAGTCCCATTCCATATTGACTAAATATTTTCTTCCATCATCATCGTGAAATAGCGAAGGGTCAAAACCAGAACAGTTTATAAAAATCGGATCGCTCCAAGGTCCTTCAATTGTTGGAGCCTTTACAATATAGTTTGGAGCATCCTTAAAGGGTCCAAAGGCCCAATTTTTAACATCCGTATATACCAAATAAAAATACCTTCCATCATAAGATAAGCATGGAGCCCAAATACCACCTGACTTTGGATTTCCTATCATATTCAATTTATTTAAGTCATCAAGGGGTGATTTGACCGTTTCCCAATTAGCAAGATCCTTTGATTTTGATATTGCAACTCCTGGAAAATATTCAAAAGTAGAATTTGCAATATAAAAAGTTCCGTCAACACAAATTATACTTGGATCGGGATGAAATCCTGATAAAACAGGGTTTTTTATCATTTAGAACACCTACCTTTACGTCATTCTTTAACTGATCCCATTGCAATTCCATTAACAATATATCTTGAGAACAAAATATATACTATTAGTATTGGAATAATCGATACTGCAAGTCCTAAATATATACTTCCATATTCTGTTCTGTAAACGTCACCTCTTAAGGTTTGCACAAGCATTGGAAGCGTATACTTCTCCATCTTAGATATCAATACGAAAGGTGTAAAGAAGTTATTCCATGAACCCACAAAGGCAAAGATACCCATAGTTACTGCCCCAGGTTTTGCAATTGGAAGCATTATTTTGTGGAAAATAGTTAGTTCACTGCATCCATCTATCCTTGCAGCTTCAATAAGCTCTTTAACTATTGTTGATTCTAAATATTGAATAGCAAAGAATATTGAACTTGGTGCTGCAATAGCAGGAACGATTAAAGGAATATAACTATTTAAAAGGTTTAAAATAGACATATATTTATAAAAACCTATTATAGCCACTTGAGTCGGAACCATAACTAAAAGAATAATAAATGAGTATAAAAATTTCTTTGAAGCAAAATCATAAACATGAATTGCATAGGCAAACATCATTGAAAAGTAAACTGTAAGCACAGTAACTGAAACTGAAATTAGAGCACTATTGAAAAATCCCCTCCATATATTAAATCCTCTATTAGTCAAGTTTCTCCAGTTAACAAGTAGGTTTTTGCTCGGTATTAGACTTACTCCCTGTTGTATTTCAGGGGTAGACCTGGTTGCATTAACAAGTAGTATCCATAACGGAACTACACACATCAAAAACAATATAACCAAAATAAAATAAATAAAAGCCCTCATAATTTTTGTTTTAACCGTGTAATTCATAACCTTCTACACCTCTATTTATTCTTTTTATTTCCCTTTTACTCTCCTTTTCCTTTAATAATTTTATAATCACAAGTGCTGATATGCTTGTTACTAAGAATATCATAACACCAACACTTGCCGCAGCGCCAATATGCCCTTTATTGCTTGAAAATTTCATATACATCAATATGTTCATTGTCATTATAGAACCATTTGGAGAACCTCTACCGTCTGTTAACATATAAGGAATATCGAACATCTGCATCCCGCCAACCAAAGAAGTTACTAATATATAAACCAAAACCGGCCTTAATAGAGGTAGTGTTATTTTAGTAAACATCTGCCATGAATTTGCGCCATCCACCATCGCAGATTCATAAAAGGATGGCGAAATAGAAGTCATTCCCGCCATTATAATAATCAGTGTAGTTCCAAACCACATCCACCACTGAATAAATGCAACTATACTAACCGTCCATGCACTGCTTCTAAAAAAATCTACTGCGTCCTTAAAAAGACCTATTCTTACCCCAATTTGATTAACAGGTCCATAATATGAGAATAGATTGAAGAATAAAACCGCAATTGTTGCCGGCATTAATATATTTGGAAGATAAAAAATAGTTCTCCAAAATCCCACAAACCTTATCTTTAATCTTGTGCTTGTAAACCAAACCGCAAGAAGCATAGCAATACCAATCTGCGGGATAAAATTAATAAGCCAAATCTTCCATGTGTTTAAAAAGGATTGAATAAAAAACCTATCTTCAAATAGTTTCTTGAAGTTTCCTAACCCAATAAATTTATAGCTTTTACTCATAAGAGTCATATCAGTTAAGCTTAAATAAAATGTATATACAAGCGGATAAAGACTGAATAATAAAAATCCTATTATAAAAGGAGCTGTAAAAATATATCCATAATAGTTTTTATTTATTTTAGAATGTTTCCTCTTTTTTAAAACCTGTTCCAAGTCCTACCCCCCTTTTACTTTGATGAGAACTGCACAAGGCAGTTCTCATCAACAAAATTTTATTCTACAATCAAATCAGGCAATGTATTTTTTACGGCCTCTTTAAATTGCTTTATAGCCTGTTCCTTTGTTGCTTTACCAGATACATAATTGTTAAGAGGGTCATTTAATGCACGCTGAATTGCATCATCTGTTCCTTGTAAAAGTTTTAAACTAATATATGGAGCAGCTTCAGCAAAACTTCTATAGGAGTTTTGTCCTGCAAGGAATTTTGATGTTGAAGCATCATCAAACTTATCAACTATCTCCTCTACAACCTTTTGGCTTGAAACAAAGTCTCCTGGTCCTTGGGATAATTTATCACCTATAGTTGGATCAATCTTCTTTAAATACTCATTTGTATAAACTCCTAATGCCCAGTTCTTTAAGTTTTCTTCATCTAATGTAGCAAACTTTACAAAATCCTTAGCAAGTTCTAAGTTCTTTGTCCCTTTAACAACTGCGATCCAAGTTCCACCCCATTGATAAGGCATTGGTCCTCTAATACATGCCCAGTCTCCTGAAGTATCCTTACCCACCTTCTTAGTCTTGTCTGAACCTTCAATCTTAACTTCCTTTGGTGATGAGTTTGGCATTAAAACGTATGGAAGTCCCCAAGTTGGAAGGAAATATGAAAATACCTGTTTGGGATTACCCTTTGCATCTACTAATGAATCGTTCATTCCTGCAAACCAACCCTCTTGCCATTGATTTGCTTGAGCCTCATAACCGTTTTGTCTAAAGGATTTTGCAATTTCAAACAATTCATCAATCTTTGGATCAATATATAATTTCCCATCAACTACCCATGGCTTTTCTCTATTAGCAAAGAATAAATTAGTAAAATCTCCGACTGATGCAACCATGTAAGTATTTCCTTTAGACTTTTCCTTAACTATTTTAGCTGCCTCTTCAAATTTTTTCATGTCAGATACTAGTTCTTGGATTTTTTCTGGATCATCAGTTCCAAAATATTTCTTTGCAAGGCTTCTTCTATAGAACATTGCACCTGGAGTTGCTTGATATGAATAGGCCTTAACTTTTCCATCATGAGTTGCCATATCTATTGTAAATTGATATGTTTTTAGCTCCTGTGCTATAGGGAGTAAATCTGAAAGGTCTTCTAAGTAATCGCTTTCAATGAATTCCCTAACAAAGGACGCCTCAAGAGCTATAATATCAGGAGCTTCACCCGATTGAAGAGCTGATTTTAACTTTGTTTGATACTCACCATTAGTCATTGGGATCATAGTGTATTCGATTTTAACATCAGGATGTTTTTCCCTAAATGCCACTGACATTGTCTTAATTTCGTCAGTAAAGGACCAAATCTTTAAAACCTTTTCCCCTGTTTGATTAGAATTTGCTTGTTCTTCTGTCTTGCCACAGCCGCTAAAAAGACCAACTGTAAGCAATAGAACAAGAAGAATTGAAATTAATTTTTTCATTAGCACCCTCTCCCCCTTTATATTTTATTTGCCAGAAAAAGAAACCGGTTTCCTTTCCAAATTAATCTTATCATACTTTTCTGAATATTTCAATAAGTAAATCAACTTTTTTATTAGGAAACATTGTTTCCTAACCTATAAAATTGTTTTTTAATTATCAAATTATTAAGGAAACCGATTTCCACGTTTTGTCGTTTTATAGATAATATTGTTACTTTATACCTCATAAAGGTATACAATTTAAATATTTTCATTTATAATTGTTAAAAAGGAGGCGATATAATGCACAAATTTGACCCAAAAAACTTAAAAAAACTTGATAATCCTACAAGAAGAAGATATATGCCACCATATAAAACCCTTGAAAAATTTGGTCTTAAATTAAAGGGAACAGGAATATTTTTAGATATTGGATGTGGTATAGGGTATTTTACAATTCCTGCAGCAAAAATTTTAACAAGCGGGAGAGCAATCGGAATTGATATTTTACCTGAAATGCTTGAACACGCAAAGGAAAGGTCTGAAGGTTTAAACAACATAGAGTTTAAACTTTGTAAGGAATATGAATTTCCTGTAGAATCTGAAATAATAGACTATGCGATGATGTCAAATGTATTACATGAAGTAGAAAATAAAAACCAATATATTAAAGAAGTAAGAAGAACACTAAAGGATGAAGGCCAAGTTTTTATAATAGAGTGGAAAAAAGTCGAAACTAACTATGGACCACCTATAGATCATAGAATATCTCAGGAAGAAGTTATAGAATTATTTAAAGCAAATGGTTTTAAACTACTTGAACATATTGAAGTTTCCCCTCATCATTATGGTCTAAAATTTGTTAAATAATTCGTCGAAATATCGAAATTAACATTTTCTTAACATTTTTTCAATAGCTTTTTAATATAGTTTTGTTACTATTAAATTGTCTTGATTCCCCCCTTTAACATAGATTTAATTTTAAAATAAGCCGGCAAACGCCGGCTAAACTACTTTTTTGTAAGTATATCCTTTTGAAGTTTTATTACCCCTTCATATAAATCATATTGCTTAGAATTAACAATCACATTTCCGTTGTAGTTATTAATTATAAGTTCAAATTCTTCGTAATCATCATATCCGTCATGCTCTTTTTCTATATTTATCTCCAAATTATCTTTTAATTCCATTGTAATTTTATATAAATTATATTTCCCTTCCTTATAATCAAAGCTCTCTCCATCATCTTTATAATGATAATATACTCCATCCCCTGGATAAACATCTAAAATCAATTTACTATTTTTCTTTTCACCAACATAATTTTGTTCTTCAAAATTTGGAATTATGCTTCCCTTTTTAATAAAAATTGGGCAAATATCTAATGGAGCTTCCTTTAATATGTATTTTCCGCCCTCATGTTCTTCCTTTGTCCAGTAATCTATCCAATTTCCTTCTGGAAGATAAACAGCTCTAACGCTTTTACCCTGTTCAAGAACCGGAGCAACTAAAATATTTTCACCAAATAAAAATTCATCGTTTAACTCATAAGTGCTTTTATCTTCTTGATAATGTAAAAACAAAGGCCTCATCAAAGGTAAACCAGTTAACTCACATTGATACATCAAATCATAAATATAAGGTAAAAGCTTATATCTTAACTTGATATATTTTCTATTAATCTCCTCCGTCTTTTCATCAAAGGCCCATGGCTCTTGATCCCTTGTATGAATACAGGAATGGTTTCTGAAAAGCGGAGTAAAACACCCTAGCTGCACCCATCTTGATAAAAGTTCACCAGTTGCATCAAATTGGAAACCTCCAACATCAGTTCCACAAAAGGCAATACCTGATAAACCTAAATTTAAAAGCATAGGAACTGCCATCCTTAAATGTTCCCAAAAGCTGTGATTATCTCCAGTCCAAACAGTTGAATATTTTTGTGTTCCTGCGTAACATGCACGTGTTATAACAAAGGGCCTTTTTTGGGTATACTCTTTTATTCCTTCATATGTAGCCTTTGACATAAGGTGGCCGTAAACGTTATGAATTTCAAGATGATTAGTTGGCCTTCCATCATTTTTAAATTGGACGTCATCAGGAAGTGGCCCCTTAAACGAAGCGGGCTCATTCATGTCGTTCCAAATGCCTGCAACTCCATCCTGAAACATTATCTTTTGTTTTTCCGCCCACCATCTTCTTACAGCTTCATCAGAAAAATCAGGATATAAAGCTTCACCCGGCCAGACCTCATTTACATAAGGAATCCCATCCTTGTCCGTTGCAAAATAACCGTTTTTTATTCCCTCTTCATAGACAAAATACCCCTTATCCTTTTTTACCCCTGGGTCTATAATCGTTACCACTTTAAACCCCATATCTTTAAGTTCTTTTATCATTCCTCTATGGTTGTTAAATGCTACCTTGTCCCACGTAAATACTCTATATCCATCCATATAATCGATGTCAAGATGAATAACATCACAGGGTATATCCTTATCTCTAAAGGTCTTTGCAATTTCCAAAACCCTCTCCTTAGGTGAATAACTCCATCTTGACTGATGATATCCCAACGTCCAAAGCTGCGGAAGGGGAGTTTTGCCTGTAAGATATGTATATCCTTCTATTACATCTTTAACTTTAGGACCGTAAATAAAATAATAGTCTAAGTTTCCATCATCAGCTGCAAAATAATAGTAATTTCTGTTTTCCTTACCCATGTCAAAATAAGTTTTAAAGGTATTATCAAAAAATATCCCAAAGGATAAATTTTCCCTTAAAGTTATAAAAAATGGGATTGATTTATATAAACTTACATAACTTTCAACATGCGGCCTTGGATCATCTGTATTCCACATTTCATAGTAATAACCTTTTTTATTTAGGTGCCCAGTTTTTTCTCCTAAGCCATAAAAATATTCATCCCCCTGCATTTTTTTAACTATCTCAATTTTATAGTTCCTAAAATTATCTTCTATTTTAATACCCTCACCCTCAGCAATTTTACCATTTCCTCTTCTTAAAAATGGCCTTCTTTCTCCTCTAAAATCTTCACAGATGACATTTCCATCCTTATCAAAAAAATCAACCTTAAAATCATCATAAACTTTAACAATTAGCTTTTGAGTTTGTAAAACTATACAATCATTATTATAATTTACACGAAAACTATTCTTAACTGTCCTTAAATTTTCAATTGCTCTTGAAAAATGATCTTCATATTTTATTGGTGCAAAAACATTAATAATATCATCCTTAATAACTTCAATTATTCCCCTACCTTTTTTAAATTGTATTTCTAATTTATTATCCTTTACAAAATAAAACATAATTTTGCCAAGCATCATCCCAACCCTCCTAAATTAACATTTTATTCACAAACTCTAAATAGTTTTTTAATATTATCCTGTTATTATGAAAATGTAGAGAAAAACAAACACCATACATAAGATACCCCCCCTCTTTAATATAGATTCATAAAACCCCTAATATTACCTCGCCAATCGGCGAGGTTTTTACTTTTTTGTTTTGCTTTTAAGACCTTCGCAAATTACCTTATCTAATATCTGATAAATGTTTGACGACAAAAGTATTCCAAAGGCAATGGCTCCTGCCGTTGCTGCAGTTTCAATTCCTTTATTTATACCCTGCTCAAGATTTCCAAACACAAGTAAAGTTATTGTATCAAATGCCATAATTCCAGGAACCAAAGGATACATTCCTGGAATCGAAAAAACATAAGCAGGAGTTTTGAGCCTCCTTGCCATTATTTCGCTATAAAGGCCAACAAAAATAGCAGCTAAAAAGGTAGCGTATATTCCCCTCGATGAATATAAAAATAATGCTTTGTAAATTATCCATGCAAATCCTCCGCAAAGACCTGCCCAAACAAGATTATACCGTTCTATGTTAAATAAAATAGCCCCGGTAAAACTTCCAATAAAGGCTAACAAAAACTCCTTCATAGCATCACCCATCCCAGTCCTAATGTTAGTGCAAATCCTACTCCAGCTCCTACTGATGCAGCAATAAAAAGTGCTTCACCAAATCTTGCAAAGCTCGATATAAGGTCTCCATATAACGCGTCCTTTATTGCATTTGTCATTGCAATACCAGGAACTAAAATCATTATAGAGCCTATAATAACTTTATCTAAATTAACTGCATTTATATAATTTTTAAAAATCAATGTTAAAATCGCTGCTAAAAAACCTGATAAAAAATATTCAAAAAACTGAAAGAAACCTAACCTTGAAATCTTTTCTTTTACCACATAAACTACACATGTAATAATAAATGCTAAAAGCGAATCTAAAAATTCCCCATTAAAAAGCTGTGTAAAGGCAAAGGCAACAAAACCTGCACTGATAATTCTTAAAGGATACTTAAAATAAGGTAATCTTTTTATCTTTTCTACCTCTTCAACTATCTCATCATAACTCAATTTTTCGTTTTCAATTCGTCTTGAAAGTTTATTTAAAAGATCAATCCTATGAAGGTCAACTGTTCTATCCTTTATCCTTTTAACACATGTTATGATCCTTCCATCAGATGTTTTCCCTGTTGCTGAAAATCCAGTAGGCATAACAAAGCTATCAAGTTCAACTTCATATGATTTTGCTATTCTTTTCATAGTATCTTCTACTCTATAAATTTCCGCACCAGAGCTTAACAGCAGCTCACCTATTCTCGTTGCAATCTCCATAACCTGTGTTAATTCCATCTCCATCACCACCTTTTTTCATTGTAGCATAATTTTTTTATTATTTTAATAAAGCAAACATTAAATTAACAAAATTTTATCAAAAAACAAAAGCCGCTAAAGCGGCCAAAACTTACCTTAAACTATTAATTATATCTGTAATTTTTTGTTTAACTTCAACTGCAATTGCTTTAAGTTCATGATTTTCAATACCTTGAAGCATAATTTCTGGATCAATAAAACCGACATGAACTAAATCATCTTTTTCATAGACTGAAATTTTACAGGGTAAAAAATAGCCTACTGTAATGTCCTTTTCTAAAGCTTCCTTTGCTTTATAGGGATTGCAAACTTCAAGCAATGTAAAGTTTTCATCATAAGCAACCCCCTTTTCTTTTAATTTGTCTTGAAAATTAAGCCTCCATATGACTCCAAATTTTGACTTTTCCAATTTCTCAACAAGTTCGTCTAAAACATCGTCAAACCTCTTTTTAACTACAACTTCATAAATAAAATTTTTCATAGCACCACCCCTTAAAAAAATTGGATGCTATTTTATTTTTTGTAATTCTTATTCATAATTATACTATTAAATTTGTTTACACTAAATTAATTTTTCAATGAATTAATAAAAGCCGCATATGCGGCTTATTATATAAACAAATACGAAATTGCATTAAATAAATATCCAATAATAATTATCCCTAGTGTTACTATTGAAACAAATATACCAAGTAGCTTAGGTTTAACTACCTTGCTTAGCATAATCATAGAAGGTAAAGATAGAGCTGTTACTGCCATCATGAAGGAAAGAATTGTTCCAACTCCTACACCCTTCATAAACAAAGCCTCTGCTATTGGCAGCGTGCCAAATATATCTGCATACATTGGAACTCCAACTATAGTTGCTAAAATTACAGCAAATGGATTATCTGAACCTATTATCTTTTCAATTACATTTTGTGGTATCCAGTTATGAATTGTAGCACCTATTCCAACTCCAATTAAGATATAAAGCCAAACTCTTCCTATTATTTCCTTAACCTGGTCCTTTGCATAATCCATTCTTTCTTTTCTTGTCATTTCTGGAACTTCAATATCGACATTTTCTATTTCTCTAACATAGCCTTCAACATATCCTTCTAGATTCATTTTGTCTATCAATGTCCCACCTATTACAGCAAGAACTAAACCAACTACAACATAAGCAATAGCTATTTTAGGCCCAAAAAATGACATTAAAAGAAGAAAAGAGGCTAAGTCAACTAATGGTGAGGATATTAAAAAGGAAAAAGTTACGCCTATTGGTAGTCCTGCCGAAGTAAATCCTATAAATAAAGGTATACTTGAACAGCTACAAAAGGGCGTTATTGTTCCAAGCAATGCTCCAAATATATTTCCCTTTATTCCTTTTATATGGCCTAAAATCTTTTTTGTTTTTTCCGGGGGAAAATAGCTTTGTATATATGAAACTATAAAAATCAAAATTGAAAGCAAAATAAAAATCTTTATAGTGTCATAAATAAAGAAGTGGATACTTCCTCCAATTCTTCCTTTAACAGATAGTCCAAAAACATTTTCAACTAAATATTTCACTAATTTTGAAAGCCATACCATTTTTAAAAGCTGATCGTTTATAAAATTAAATATCCCCATACATATTCCTCCTTAAATTAGCAAAAGTTAAGCATGCATTATAGCATGCTTATCCTTTTAGTATATTTTTAACTTCCTCTACAGTTAAAACCTTACCAAAGGATTTTACCTTTTCATCAACAACAAGTGCAGGTGTTCTCATAACACCATACTTCATTATTTCCTTGAAATCTTCAACTTTTTGGATTTCTGCTCCAATTCCGAGCTCTTCAACCGCCTTTTTTGTGTTTTCTTCAAGTTTTTTGCAATTTGCACAGCCTGAACCTAAAATTTTGATTATCATAGTTAGCCCTCCTATTCCATTAGTTTTTCAAATTTATTATCAATAATTTGGCGAGCGATATTTATTAAATCCTTTATTTTATCATCTGCAAGGCTATAATGTATGTTTAACCCAACCTTTTCACTTTTTACAATGCCTGCATCCTTCAAAATTCTAAGATGCTGCGAAAGATTGGATTGACTAAATTCTATATCTTGGTTTAATATGCAAACGCATTTAGGACCATCAAGAAGATAATTTATTATCTTGTATCTTATAGGATGTCCTAAGGCTTTAAAAATCTTTACAACAAGTTCATCCTTTGTCATCCTTATCCTCCTTTAGAATTTAAAATAACACCTTGTTTTTATTATTTAAGAATTTACTTATATTCTAAAATACATAAGCAAAAGTGTCAATATATAAACATAAATTGCCTCATAGTGTAAAATTATTGTAGGACGAAAAAGGACAAAAAATTTAAAAGAGACAACCCCTGTGATAAAATAAAAAGTGGAAAAAAACACAAACCAATAAGGGGGTGTCTCTTTTGAATAATATTATACAACAACATTTAATAAATTTCACTACTAAATTAATAAAAAATGTAGAAGAAATGTTATCAAGGGAGTGGGATTTTACAAAACTTGTTGAGGTAGTTAAAAAGTCAACTGATGAACTTGGAAGGAATATAATAAAAGACTTTTTGGAAGAATTAGATAAAACAATTAAAGAAGATGATAAAAGAAAAAAGGAATGGATAGTTGAAAGGAAAGATAAGAAAAGTATTGTAACAGTTCTTGGTGGAATAG
>JAOAEI010000179.1 GCA_026416875.1 Caloramator sp. | reverse complement strand
TTGTATTTTCCAATATTATATCATATGTGGGACAAGTTTAACAATTTTAAAAGGTTGAGGGGAAGGCGATTATGTTTATTGAAAAGTCAAAAACCAAGAATATATTATTAGTAGATGATTCTAATCTTATACAAGTTTCTTTAAAAGAGATCCTCCAAATGGAAGGATATTTAGTAGACGTAGCATCAAATGTTGATGAGGCTATAAGTGTAATAAAAAGAAAGAATGGAGAACTTGATCTTATTATTTTGGATGTTCATCTACCTAATAAGAGTGGATTTTGTTTAGTGGAACTTTTAAGACATGATGAAGAGTTTAAAAATTTTAAGGATGTTCCAATTATGATGTTGACTTCGGATGCTACTGTAGCAACAGTTAAAAAGGCTGTAGAAATAGGAGTAAACGATTATCTTAATAAGCCCTTTAAAACATCTGAAATTTTAAAAAGGGTAGAAAAATTAATAGCAGACAAGAAAGAGACAAATTATAAAATTTTAATTGATGCTCTGCAGAATGAAGTTGAAAGGGCTAAAAGAGGGGATTATCATTTAACGGTGATTATTGCCAGCTGCGAAAGTGAAAAGGATATGAAGATCAGTGAAATTATAAAGAATGTATCAAACAGATTAAGAAAAGTAGATACCGTCCTTGAGCTTGGAACCTCAACTTTTTGTGCAATATTGCCTTTTACTAATTTAAGTGGAGCCCAGGTAGTAATTGATAGAATAAAGGAATATCTTCTTGGCAAGTGGTATATTGGAATATCTGAATATCCATCTGAGGCAAAGGATGCCTTTGAATTATATAAAATGGCCAAAGAAAAAATAACAAGGGAGATAAATCAAGAAATAAATGAGATAGAGGAACAGAAGGTGTAACTTAACAAAAATTGTTATGTCAATATTTTTTAAAAATGTCACCTAAAAATAATAAAAAATTAAGTTAATTATCGCATAAAAATGTCACTTT
>JAOAEI010000178.1 GCA_026416875.1 Caloramator sp. | reverse complement strand
TCACCAGACTCAACCCATATAGTTTCACCATGTTGATTGATTATCTGCCTTACTATAGAAAGTCCAAGTCCTGTTCCTCCACCCTTTTGTCTTGCCTTATCTACCTTATGAAATCTTTCCCAAATATACTTTATTTCCTCCTTAGGAATAGCAGGACCATTGTTGTATATATGTACCAATATCTTCTTATCCTTTATTTCTGTTTTAATTTCAATAACCCCACCATCATTAACAAACTTAATTGCATTGTCAATTAAATTTGTTAATACTTGGTCTACCCTATCTCTATCTCCCTTTACCTTTAATCTTTTTTCAATCAACTTAACATTTACATTTATATTTTTTTTGTTGATTTTTTCCTCAAACTTAATAATTCTTTGACGAATTAATTCGTTTAAATCAAATACACCTATATTAATAGAAAACTCACCAGACTCCAATCTTGCTAAATCTAATATATCATTTATAAGCCTCATTAGCCTCTTTATCTCGTCATGGACTATATTAAGATAGTAAACCCACTTTTCATTGGGTATTGTTCCATCTATTATTCCCGTTATAAATCCATTTATTGATGTCATAGGAGATCTCAATTCATGGGATATATTTGCAATAAAACTTCTACGCATATTTTCTAGATTTTGCAGCGAATCTGCCATGTAGTTAAAGGAATCTGCTAAATCTCCTATTTCATCATGAGATTCTATTTCCACACGTTTATTAAATTCACCCTTAGCTATACTTTTTGCGGTATTATTTATTTCATTTAATGGTTTTATCAAAATTCTATCAGAAAAATAATATATTATTATTGCGGAAATAAATATCGCCAAAAATGCCGACATCCAAATAACAAAATACACAGTTTTAAGTGTACTTTTGACTTCTGTAAGTGGAGTATGCAAAAATACTCCACTTTGAATATGTCCATTAATCATAATAGGTATACCTACAGTTAACATAGGTTTTGAAAAAATCCTTTTAAATCC
>JAOAEI010000177.1:341-1000 GCA_026416875.1 Caloramator sp. | reverse complement strand
ACCAGATACTGATGTTCCAGCAGGAGATATTGGCGTTGGTGGTAGAGAAATAGGATACCTTTATGGTCAATATAAAAAAATTAAAGGTGCCTATGAGGCTGGTGTATTAACAGGAAAAGGATTAAACTATGGTGGAAGTTTAGTTAGAACTGAAGCTACAGGATATGGACTTGTTTATTTTGTAGAAGAAATGTTAAATGCAAAGGAACAATCATTCAAAGACAAAACTGTTGTAATATCAGGTTCAGGTAATGTTGCTATATACGCGTGTGAAAAAGCAACTCAACTTGGTGCTAAGGTAGTTGCAATGAGTGATTCTAATGGATACATATATGATAAAGATGGAATTAAGTTAGATACAATAAAAAGACTTAAGGAAGTTGAAAGAAAGAGAATTTCAGAATATGTAAAGTTCCATCCTGAAGCTGAATATCACGAAGGATGCAGAAATATATGGAATATAAAATGTGATGTTGCACTTCCTTGTGCAACACAAAATGAACTAGATTTAGAATCTGCAAAAACACTAGTTAAAAATGGACTTATTGCGGTAGGTGAAGGTGCTAATATGCCTTCAACACTTGAAGCTACCGATTTTTTCATAGAAAACAAAATACTATTCGCACCTGCAAAGGCAGCAAATGCTGGTGGTGTTGCAA
>JAOAEI010000177.1:0-331 GCA_026416875.1 Caloramator sp. | reverse complement strand
AATGTCTCAAAACAGCATGAGAATGTCTTGGACATTTGAAGAAGTTGATACAAAACTTAAAAATATAATGATTAATATTTATAAGAATGCTAGCCAAAAAGCTGAAGAATATGGTTATAAAGACAACCTTGTTATCGGTGCAAACATAGCTGGATTTATAAAAGTAGCAAATGCAATGTTATCTCAAGGTATAATATAAAAAGGTGGCAAATGCCACCTTTTTATTCAAATATTTTACTTACAGATATATCTTCATATATTCTTCTTATCGCTTCAGCAAATACAGGTGCAACAGACAACACCTTTATATTATCAAGTTTCTTTTCTTCAG
>JAOAEI010000176.1 GCA_026416875.1 Caloramator sp. | reverse complement strand
GGTTCCTTATGATACGTTAATATTATCGACTGTTCTATTCGTTGTTATACCACTTACCTTCGGATATTTTACAAGAAGGAGAGTTATTGCAAATAAAGGTATAGATTATTTTGAAAATGTTTTCTTAAAGAAGTTTGATAATATAACTATAATAGGTCTTTTGTTAACGTTAATTATTATATTTTCCTTCCAAGGAGAGATAATAGTAAACAATCCATTCCATATACTTTTAATTGCTGTTCCACTTACAATTCAAACATTTTTTATATTCTTTATAGCCTATGGTTGGTCAAAGGTTTGGAAACTACCGCATAACATTGCAGCGCCAGCAGCTTTAATTGGAGCAAGCAATTTCTTTGAGCTTGCAGTTGCAGTTGCAATATCTCTATTTGGGCTTACGTCTGGAGCTGCTCTTGCGACGGTTGTAGGGGTTTTGACTGAGGTTCCGATAATGCTGACATTGGTTAGAATAGCTAATGCTACAAGGGGCTATTTTGAAATGCATAATTAATAAAAAAACTTAAACTTAAGTGCCTGGCACTTAAGTTTAAGTTTTTTTAACAGCAGCCACCAGTTTGAATTATTGCTGGCCTTCCATCAGATATTGTAATTTCAATATTCCTTATAAATGGCTTTATACTACTTTCAGCTACAAATTTAATTCCTTCAATTTCTACTACTTCGTCTAAATTGCGTTGTTCATCCAGAACAACATCGAAAACAGGACCGCCTCAACCAAAATCAACAACTTCAAGTCTTATTGCAGATTTACCTTCCTTTGCAAGAATATCTTTTATTTGCTGGGCTATTTCTTTTGAAATTTTTATATCCACATAAGTCCCTCCCTTTTATTAGTATTGAAATTATGTATTATATTATTCATTATAATAGATTTTATCAATATTCAAAAGTATAGAAGGCAATTTGATAGTGTCAAGATATTGTAGGTTGCTATTTATAGACAACCCCTTAAATTCACTAGTTACAAGCCATTCATAAAAC
>JAOAEI010000175.1:746-1018 GCA_026416875.1 Caloramator sp. | reverse complement strand
GAATTGGAGACCATGCAGATAATATTGCTGAACTTGCACAATATAGAATAGACAATAAACTTGCATTTTCAGATGAAGCAATAACAGAACTTAAAGAAATTTATAATGTTGCAAAGTTTGCTGTTGAATCATCTATAGTTGCACTTGAAAAATTTGATTTTTCCAAGGCACAAGACGTCTTAGAAGCCGAAGGAAAAATCGATATGATGGAAAAACAATTACGAAATGAACATATTGATAGATTAAATAAAGGAGTTTGCTCAACTTCAAGT
>JAOAEI010000175.1:467-736 GCA_026416875.1 Caloramator sp. | reverse complement strand
GAATTGGAGACCATTCAAACAATATAGCTCAAATGGTTTTAGATTATAAAGAATGAAGGTGATGTTATGAGAAGATTTGAAGAACCTTACTATGGTAAGAGATATTTATATGACATAGAAAAAAAGACCTTACATGACCTTTTAAATGAAAAGGAAGAATGTCAAATTGACAGCATAGATAAGGAATTAATTGATATGTATAGTTCATTAGAAGAAACTTCTCTTCTTATGGACCATCCCTTCTATTATCCTTGCCCACACTGTATGAA
>JAOAEI010000175.1:0-457 GCA_026416875.1 Caloramator sp. | reverse complement strand
AAAAATGACTAATATTTTTACCCTCACTAAAATAAAATTAGTGAGGGTATTTATATTTATAAATATTTGTTATAATATTAACTGTAAGTATATTTTTGGGGGGAATTTATGTGAATACCAAAATATATAATCTTTTAGGTGGAATAGGTCTTTTAATTTATTCATTAAGTATGTTAAGTATAGCTTCACAGCATATTTTTTCTTCATGGTTTCATAAAAAATTCAATCAATCTGAAACTACTAAATTAAAAAGCTTTATTCAAGGTTTATCTTTTTCATTTATAACAGAAAGTAGTAGAATATCAACAACAACTTTGTCAGGATTAATTGAAACACCTAATATAAATTTTTCAAACATATATTATTTTATATCTGGTGCAAATATCGGTGCTTCATTAATTCCTATACTATGTATATTAAATATATCCATAATACCTTATATATTAATATTCATAGG
>JAOAEI010000174.1 GCA_026416875.1 Caloramator sp. | reverse complement strand
ACAATATATGGTAGCAATTTGGGTGGAAGCTTTCACCCAAAAGAATTAATTAAAAGGTTACAGGAGTATGGTTATATTTCACAATGGTTTGATAATTATGTGGAAGACCAAAATAATGTGAGCTATTATAAATTTAAAAGGGAATCTAATCTAGGGATTAGAGTAAATAATTATTATGAAGCAAATGTATGTAATTTTGTTACAAAAAATTCACTTTTTACACTTAACTCTTGGTTTACCTCATGGGTTAACCCTAATTCTCAAATAATATTTTTTGATAATAATAATGTTTTATACATTCCATGGTTTAATCTTTTAACAATTAAAAATCTGGTCTATGAAAATTCATATAGTTTTAGTATAGGTGATGTATCTACGATATATTTTGGAGATTTAAGTACAAAACAATATGGGTTAATATCAAGTAAAATGGATATTAATTGGATTCCTACTGCTTATAAAGGGATAGCTCAAGTGCCAAAGGCAGTTATAAACACAAAAGCAGAAGTTAAAAATTTCAATTATCCATTATATTTTGGATATTTCAGTACAGGGGAAGTTATAGACGGAAAGATATTATTGCCAATAGGTACAAATTTATTTATAGGTGTGGATGATGTGTAAGAAAGGAGAATGGAAATGAATATAAAAAATAATATAATTCAACTCTTAATTGCTACCATAGGAGGATATATTGGATATTTTTTAGGAGGATTTGATGGATTTATGTATGCATTAATTGTTTTTATGATAGTTGATTATTTAACAGGTGTAATGGTAGCAATTTTTGAGAAAAAATTATCAAGTAATGTTGGGTTTAAAGGGTTATTTAAAAAAGGATTAATTCTTATTATGGTTGGCATAGGTAATGTAATAGATGTATGTATATTGTTTATAGCCTACCTATAAGGGATTGAAACCACTCAAGGCCTGCATTTTTTCCTACTATCCATCTAGTTTATAGCCTACCTATAAGGGATTGAAACCACCTTTTCTTAGTTGCTCTGGAATAGGGGTTTCCAGTTTATAGCCT
>JAOAEI010000173.1 GCA_026416875.1 Caloramator sp. | reverse complement strand
TGATATTGCAAGGGAATATGCCGAAAAAGGAGAATGGGGACTTTGTATTTTAGCTGAAGAACAGACAAAGGGAAGGGGGACCCATGGAAGAAGATGGTCCACCTTTAAGGGAAAATCCATAGCCCTATCGATAGTCCTCCATCCCGATTGGATAAAGGATACATCTATATTAAGTATTGCTGCAGCAAAGGCTGTGATTAAAACTTTAGAAAAATTCGACCTTAAAGCTACTTTAAAATTTCCAAACGATGTTTACTTAAATGGAAAAAAGGTGTGTGGGATATTAACGGAATTATTTTATTCCTCACAAAAAGTTAAATATGCCATTTTGGGCATAGGAATAAACATAAATCAAGAGGAATTTGATGATGAACTAAAAGATGTTGCAATATCCATAAAACAAGCCTTAGGATACGAAATATCCCGTGAAGAATTTTTAGCTAAATTATTGAGTGCCTGCCACTTGACATTTTGACTTTTTGACATTACCAAAATATGGATTATATTTCTGGATTATTAATATGGGCTTAAGTTTATTAATGGATGGCGTCAATCTAAGATGCCGTCCCTTATTATTTATGGCGGGAAATAGTTTTACTACTTTTAATTAATTATGTCTTATATAACGAAAATATGTTAATATATAAATAGAAAAAATTTACAGAGGACAGGGGGAAAGGTATGGGGAAAACATTGTTTATCAATGGGGTTATAAGAACGATGGATGATAAAAATAGTGTATATGAAGCGATGCTTGTAAAAGATGGCAGGATTGAGGATTTAGGGGATTATGATAGTTTAAAGATAAAATATGATGATGCGGAAATTATTGACCTTCAGGGAAGGCTTGTTTTGCCTGGATTTACAGAAAGCCATATCCATGTAATAGAAGCTGCTAGAAGTATAGTTGATTTGAATTTAAAAGGGATAGAAACCTTTGAAGAATTTAAAAGTGTATTAATAAGTTTTAGTAAATCAAAGGATGATGAATGGGTAATAGGTTCTGGATGGGATGAAAAAATATTTGAAGGTAACATGCCCAACAGATACGATATAGACA
>JAOAEI010000172.1 GCA_026416875.1 Caloramator sp. | reverse complement strand
AAACAAAAGGTTGTTGATTTTGAGTTTGAAGTTATAAAAAATTACTTGGATTTTAAACCTATTAGGGACATGATTGACTATGAATTTGTAAGAAGTGGGAAAATACATGGATGAGAAACTATTAGCTCAGACAAGATTATTAAAAAGATATTTGGAGCTTCTAAAAGACATATCTAAAAAAGAAAAAGATGAGTATTTAAAAGATGAGATATTGAGGGGAGCAGCAGAAAGACACCTTCAAAATAATATATCAGATAAAGAAAGATTTTTGCAGTTTGCGATGAATTGTGTTGCAAAAAATTGATTTTTTAAGCTATTTTACTTGAATTTTATGCAGCACTATTTTATAATTTTATTAAGCACCCCCCGTGGGCGGGGAGAGAGGAGGATTGCGATGCACAAAAGAGATGAAGCAGCAAAATATTTAAAAACTGCAAAGGGGCAGATTGAAGGAATACTTAAGATGATAGAAGAAGGCAGATACTGTGTTGACATTTCAACCCAAATAATAGCAGCCCAGTCCCTTCTTAAAAAGGCTAATATGCTTATTTTAAAGGACCATTTAAACAACTGCGTAAAACTTGCCTTTATGCAGGACCAGGCTGAGGAAAAGATAGACGAAATAATAGATATTATGGAGAAATTACTTAAATAAAGGTGCCTGGCACCTAAATTTAAAGTACGGGGGTGTGGTATGGAGAAGGTTTTGAAAATAAGCGGAATGACATGTGCTGCCTGTGCAAGGGCAGTTGAAAGGGCATCAAGGAAGGTTGACGGAGTTTTAGAGGCGAATATTAACTTTGCAGCTGAAAAGCTTTATGTAAAATATGATGAAGCTATAACTTCAATTGATGAAATTATAAAGGCGATAGAAAAGGCAGGTTATTCTGCAGAAGAGGAAAAGGAGTTTAAGGAAATTAGAATTGGAATCGGTGGTATGACATGTGCCTCATGTGCAAAGGCGATTGAGTTTTCCGTTAAAAAATTAAAGGGCGTTTTAAAGGCGGAGGTTAATTTTGCAGCAGAGAACCTTTATGTTGAATACGACCCTTCAAAGGTTAGACTATCCC
>JAOAEI010000171.1 GCA_026416875.1 Caloramator sp. | reverse complement strand
AATATTTTAGCTATAATATCCGTTCCACCCGTTGAGGCATTTTGGTTAAAAACAATCCCCATTCCGACGCCTGAAATTAATATACCATATATAAGTTCTAAAAGCAGATTATTTGTAAAGGGTTTTGATATAGGGAAAAATTTCTCCATAATCCATATAATACCTGATAATCCTAAGCTTGCATAAATAGTCTTTGCACCAAAGCTTGGTCCAATTAATATAAATGCAATTATAAACAATATTGCATTGGCTGCAAGCATAAAAGTTCCTACTGATATAGAAGGGAAATAATAATTTACTACAATTGCAAGACCGCTAACTCCACCAGCAGCTAAATCATTAGGCACCAAAAAATATTCAATACCTGCTGCAACAAAAACTAACCCTATTGTTATTAAAATATACTCCTTTATTTTCTTCAAGGCATTCCCTCCTTTACTTTTCTATCAAATTTTGAATTACCATCCCTACAATGTTAATAGCTATTCCAATAAACAATATAACAAGTCCAAGATTTAGAACCTTAAAATGCTTTTTCCATTCATCTTCATAGTTTAAAGGTCTTGTGGCATCCCTTTGAACAAAAAAAGCTGCACTTAAGAAGAGTATTAAAATACCGATGTAATAAAGAGAATTTTTGACACCATTAAACACTAAAAAAGTATTTCCTCTATACATAATAAAACATATTGCCCAGGAAATAGACAAAATTATTAATGATAAAACAAGTCCTATCCCCATAGCCTTTAGAGCATCCTTAATAAATAGTCTAATTTTGCTCATACATTCTCCCCCCATGATTATAGATATACCATATTTTTAAGTTTTAAACAACAACCTTATCGACAAAAAAACCGGGGAAACCCCCGGAATATTATTTTTTACTAATAGCCTTTAGGGCAGCCTCTACAATATTTTCTGCAGTAAGACCATAATGTTTCATAAGTTCAGCTGGTTTTCCTGATTCACCAAAGGTATCCTTAACTCCAACTCTAACAACTGGTGCAGGTTTATTTTCAGCAAGAACTTCACAAACAGCACTTCCAAGGCCACCTATGATATTGTGTTCTTCGCATGTTAC
>JAOAEI010000170.1 GCA_026416875.1 Caloramator sp. | reverse complement strand
AATATTTTAGCTATAATATCCGTTCCACCCGTTGAGGCATTTTGGTTAAAAACAATCCCCATTCCGACGCCTGAAATCAATATACCATATATAAGTTCTAAAAGCAGATTATTTGTAAAGGGCTTTGATATAGGGAAAAATTTTTCCATAATCCATATAATACCAGATAATCCCAAACTTGCATAAATAGTCTTTGCACCAAAACTTGGACCAATTAATATAAATGCAATTATAAACAATATTGCGTTAGCTGCAAGCATAAAAGTTCCTACTGATATAGAAGGAAAATAATAATTTACCACAATGGCAAGACCGCTAACTCCACCAGCTGCTAAATCATTAGGCACCAAAAAATATTCAATACCTGCTGCTACAAAAACTAACCCTATTGTTATTAAAATATACTCCTTTATTTTCTTCAAGGCATTCCCTCCTTTACTTTTCTATTATATTTTGAATCACCATCCCTACAACGTTAATAGCAATGCCAATAAACAATATAACAAATCCAAGATTTAGAACCTTAAAATGCTTTTTCCATTCATCTTCATAGTTTAAAGGCCGTGTAGCATCTCTTTGAACAAAAAAAGCTGCACTTAAGAAGAGTGTTAAAATACCGATGTAATAAAGAGAATTTTTGACACCATTAAACACTAACAAAGTATTTCCTCTATACATAATAAAACATATTGCCCAGGAAATAGACAAAATTATTAATGATAAAACAAATCCTATCCCCATAGCCTTTAAAGCATCCTTAATAAATAATCTAATTTTGTTCATACATTCTCCCCCCATGATTATAGATATACCATATTTTTAAGATTTAAACAACAACTTTATCGACAAAAAAACCGGGGAAAACCCCGGAATATTATTTTTTACTAATAGTCTTTAAGGCAGCCTCTACGATATTTTCTGCAGTAAGACCATAATGCTTCATAAGTTCTGCTGGTTTTCCTGATTCGCCAAAGGTGTCATTAACTCCAACTCTAACAACTGGCGCAGGTTTATTTTCAGCAAGAACTTCACAAACAGCACTTCCAAGGCCACCTATGATATTGTGTTCTTCGCATGTTAC
>JAOAEI010000016.1 GCA_026416875.1 Caloramator sp. | reverse complement strand
GGATTCAAGGTAAGAAAAAAGAAAATAAAAGAAGCGATAAGAAAAATAAGTAATTCTTCGCGCGAAGCTATAAATAATATAACTATACTAAACATAGGGAAAGTAACGCCAATTTACAGGATATTAAAATCAATAAAATATGAAAATATAATTTAAGTTTTTAACTTTTGCAAACGCCTTGAGTTAGCGAATTTAAGGGGTTGTCTATAAATAGTAACCTACAATATCTTGACACTATCAACCAAATTAACTAGTTGACAATAATATATTTTTTTAATAGAATATAACTTGTCAGTCCATGGGGGTGGATAGGTGCTGGTGTGCCTACCGGTCTTCAAAACCGTGTTGACGGGCTGAAACCCCGTTGGGTGGGTTCGATTCCCACACACTCCCGCCAAAAAAGCCTGATGTCTTTAGACGTCAGGCTTTTTTCTTAATTAAACTAATACTCTTTGATCTTCAACTCTTTTAGTAAGCTTTATTGAATCGAAGTATTCAAGGATTGCCACTGCATACTTTCTGCTGGTTGCAAGCATATCCCTATATTGGGCTGCAGTTATACTGCCTTCCTTTTTTATAAAATCTATTAACATTTCCTTTGCCCTTTCATAGTCTTGTACTTGCAAGTAAACTTCTTCGTTTATTTTTATTAAAATGCCTAAATCAACTAAAGCTTCAAACACCATTTTGGCATCCCTTTCATCCCGTCCAAAGCTTTTAATAAGATCTTCAGGTTTTGGAGGTTGGTATTTTACTTCTTCAAAACGCTTTAAAATTTCTTCTTTTATTTTTTCTTGTTTTTGATTAAAGATAACTTTAAAATCCTTTAATGATATATATATATTTTCAATCTTTATTGTATCATCACTCAATATCTCCAATATCTTATCATAAATCTTTTGCTTGATGTTTTTGCCAAACACCTTTATTTTTAGCTCCTCTTTAGTAATTCCGAATTTCAATGGATTTATTTTATGATAATCTGTTAAAAGTTTTATTATATTTTTCTTTATATCTTCCAAATAACTCTTATGCAGATAAATTTCATCATCACCTAAATTCAACTTAATTATTCGATCTTTCTTTATCAAGTCCTCCAAAATCTTTTCTAAATTGCTGTAATTTTTACCTGAAAGCTTAATGATATCATTTATACCTATAAAGTCCTTGCTGTTATTTTTAATAGTTTGCTCTATTATTTCGCTTGGATCCCCCTTTTCCTTTAATAAAAGTTCATTAATAACCTTTTCATCAAAGGCTTTATGCTTTTCTGGATTTGGATCAAGGATGGTTCCTCCACCAACAGTTATCATTGGTGAGTATGTCCTTATAACATATTTATCTCCCCTTTTTGCTGCAATTGGGGATTCTAATCTAATTTGTATTAGGGCTGTTTCTCCTGGATTTACCACTTCCTTGTCTAATATATAAACCCTTCCTAAAAGTTCGCTAGTTCCGTGATATATCCTTATTCTATCCCTGTTCTCAAGGGGATAGGGCGCGTCCTTAAGATAATTTAGTCTGCAGTCTATCATCATGCTAACCTGAAGGGAGTCAGGTTTTGATAAAACATCACCTCTTTCAATCTCTTCCTTCTTTACGTTTGCAAGGTTTATAGCAACCCTTTGACCTGCATAGGCAGTTTTAACTGATTTTTCATGGACTTGTAATCCTCTTATTTTAGTTGTTAATCCCTTTGGATAAATAGAACATAAGTCTCCTTCGTTTATCATCCCTGATATCAATGTTCCTGTAACCACTGTTCCAAAGCCGCTAACGCTAAAAACTCTATCTATTGGCAATCTAAAATCAGTAAAAGTGTCCCTATCCTCCATATCCTTCGTTAGTTCGTCTATCTTCAAAACCAATTTTTCTAAGCCTTCTCCAGTATATGATGACACAGGTATAATCGGTGCATCCTTTAAAAATGTATCGCTAATTTCTGTTTTTATATCTTCTATAACCATCTTTAACCATTCTTCATCTACAAGGTCCTTTTTTGTAACAACAACAATTCCCTTTTTTATATCTAAAAGATTAAGTATATTAAGATGTTCCCTTGTCTGAGGCATTACCCCTTCATCTGCTGCAATTACCAAAAGAACAACATCTATCCCGGTTACACCTGCCAGCATATTCTTAATAAACTTTTCATGTCCAGGGACATCCACTATCCCAGCCCTTCTTCCAGAGGGCAAATCAAAATAAGTAAAACCTAAATTTATAGAAATTCCCCTTTCCTTTTCTTCCTTTAGAGTATCTGTATCTCTTCCTGTTAGAGCTTTTATTAGAGTAGTTTTTCCGTGATCAATGTGTCCTGCTGTTCCGATTATAACATGCTGCATATATTCCACCCCTGATTATAAAATTCTATTGAATGAATCGACAATAATATTAAAATCATCATCAAATAATGTCCTAACATCGATAATAATGTTTTCTTTATATATTCTAACTATAATTGGAATTTCCTGCTTTCTTAGTTCTAACTCTACATCTTCAATTTTCTTAAACTTAGGTTTTACTGTTACAACATAAGTTGGAATCGTCTCAAGGGGCATCGCTCCCCCACCAAATTGAGAAACATCCTTTTCAATATTAAATTCTGCTCTATCTGAAATTTTCTTTTTTAATTGACTATAGAGCATTTTAGCCCTTTTTTGAACTGTCTCAATGTCCATAGTCATCATTCTAAGAGCAGGTATTTCCTTTATTGCCCTTTCTTCGTCTAAATAAAGCTTAAAGGTTGCTTCTAGAGCAGCTAACGTCATTTTGTCAATTCTCAATGCCCTTGTTAGCTGATTTTTCTTCATTTTATCGATAAATTGCCTTTTACCAACTATTATTCCCGCCTGTGGGCCTCCAAGGAGTTTATCTCCACTAAAGGTAACTATATCTGCACCTTTTTTAATACTCTCTTGGACAGTTGGTTCATAGGGAAGTCCATACTTTGAAAAATCTATCAATACACCGCTTCCTATGTCTTCAACTACCGGAAGATTATATTTTTTCCCTAATTCCACAAGCTCTTCAAGGGAAATTTCCTTGGTAAACCCAAGTATTTTAAAATTACTCTGATGAACTTTTAATATAAGGGCAGTATTTTCGTTTATTGCGTTTTCATAGTCATAAAGGTGTGTTTTATTAGTTGTTCCAACTTCAACAAGTTTTGCTCCGCTCTGTTCCATAACGGCAGGGACTCTAAAGGAACCGCCAATTTCAACTAACTGACTTCTTGAAACTATAACTTCTTTACCCTTAGCAAGGGTTGATAAAACAAGCATTACTGCAGCAGCATTGTTATTTACAACCATTGCTGCTTCTGCACCAGTTATTTTACAAATTATTTCTTCCACATGGCTGTATCTCGAACCCCTCTCACCCTTTTCTAGGTCATATTCTAAATTATTATATCTTGAAGCCACATCAACAACTGCATCAATTGCGTCCTTAGATAAAACTGCTCTACCTAGATTAGTATGAAGAATAGTTCCTGTTGCATTTATAACCCTTTTTAAGTGATTTTTACTATTAATTTTTAGTAGCTTTATTATTTTTTCTATTACCTCTTCATAAGTAAAGTCTTCTATCTTTTCATCTAATATATATTTTCTATAATCATCTAAGGCTTTTCTTATAATATCGAGTTTTAGATTTCGTGCAATATCAACGTCTTTTATTCTATCATCAGATAAAATCTTATCAACCTTCGGCAGTTTTGATAAAAGCAAATTTTTATCTTGCATCCCTTTGCCTCCTATTATTTTATAAAAATATGATAATCCTTAAACTTTTCAACGTATCCGGCTACATAAGCATCAATTCCATTTTCAATAAGTTCATTTAATAATTTTAATCCTTCCTTTTCTGGCAGCGAATACATAAGTCCGCCTGATGTTTGGGGATCAAATAAAAGATCAAGGACATAGTCTTCAATTGTATTATTCTTATACTGATTATTCAAATAGTTTTTGTTCCTATATGTTCCTGCAGGAATCAATCCCATTTTAGCGTATTCTATTGCCCCTTCTATATATTTTATATTGCTGCTTATTATGTTTATCGTTACGTTGCTTCCCTTTGCCATTTCATAAGCATGTCCTATAAGCCCAAAGCCTGTTATGTCAGTGCAGGAGTTTACTGGATATTTTTCGGCAATTTCAGCTGCACCTTTATTAAGCATTAGCATATATTTTACCGCCTCATTTATTTCCCTTTCGCTTGCTAACTCTCCCTTTATTGCTGTATTTATAAGCCCTGTTCCAATTGGCTTTGTTAAGATTAGTATATCTCCTTCCTTGGCATTGGAATTTGATAAAACCTTCTTAGGGTGGACAATTCCCATTACCGAAAGTCCATATTTAGGTTCATCATCGTCAACGGTATGACCACCTACTATAATTGCCCCAGCTTCTTTAACCTTATCTGCTCCACCCCTTAATATTTCTCCTAAAATTTCCATATCCTTACACTGAGGGAAGGTAACTATATTTAAAGCTAAAATTGGTTTTCCTCCCATGGCATATACGTCGCTTAAGGAATTGGTAGCTGCAATTTGCCCAAATGTATATGGATCATCAACTACAGGTGTAAAAAAGTCTAAAGTTTGAATGATTGCAGTTTCATCATTTATCTTATAAACTGCCGCATCATCAGAGGTATCATATCCTACTATTAGGTTTTCATCATAAAATTTAGGCAATCTTGATAATATATCTGATAAGGCCTCCGGCCCTATTTTTGCAGCTCAACCAGATGCTTCAACCATTTGTGTAAGCTTTATCTTTTCCATAATATCACATCCTTCCTATGTCCATTAATGCTATCCTCATGATAATTTTAGCCAAAATTGCACATATGTTCAATATTATCTTACGGTTATTTTCTCTTTTATATTTTCAAACATCTTATCTCCAATTCCGCTAACATTCTTTATATCCTTAATATCTCTAAATGGGCCATTTTTTTCTCTATATTCAATAATTCTTTGGGCTATGGCATCGCCAATTCTTGGAAGCGTTTTTAACTCCTCGATTGAAGCTGTATTTATATTTATTTTAGAATTTGAGTTTTTTATTTGATTATTTGATGTGCTTTCTATAGAAGGAACTAATATATAATCTTCATCCTTCAATTTCATAGCTAGATTTAGGTTTTCCTTTGCTGCCTTATCGGTAAATCCTCCTGCGATATCGATTAAATTATACAATCTGTCCCCTTCTAATAAAGTATATACCCCTGGTTTTTTAACTTCACCGCATATATACACCTTTATTTCTTTAAAATTATTTTCTTTTATATTTTCTTGCTCCCTTGAAGTTTTTATAACCATCATTTCGTTATTCCTTTTATCCTTGTAATAGTAAAAAGAGGTTATAAAAAGGATTATAAAAAGAAAAACAGCTAAGCCTATTTTTTCTCTTCTTGTTAAATCCATATAAATCACCCCAAATAGAATATTGACAAAAATTAATTTATTTAAACATTGAATAATTACTTGTTTTTTTGTTAAAATAAACTTGTTTACGAATGACGGAAGGAGATGCTTATGAAAAAATATCTTGCACTAATCTTTACATTAATTTATTTTTTCTTTGCCACTATAAAAGTTAATGCATCATTAAATGTTGATGCAGAAGGATGCGTCTTGGTTGACCTGCAATCGGATAAGATACTTTTTGAAAAAAATAAAGATTTAAAACTTGCACCTGCAAGTACAACAAAAATTATGACGGCTCTTTTAACGATAGAAAAGTGCAATTTAAATGATAAAGTAATAATAGGGAAAAAGCCTCCCTTTGCAGATGGAAGCAAAATATACCTTATAGAAGGTGAAGAGTTAACAGTAGAACAGCTTTTAAATGCCCTTTTGATTGAATCGGCCAACGATGCTGCACAGGCCCTTGCAGAATATATTTCTGGTAGCGAAGAAGAGTTTGCAAAATTAATGAATCAAAGGGCGGAAGAATTAGGCTGTAAAAATACTCATTTTGTTAATGCTTCGGGGCTTTACGATCCAAACCATTATACAAGTGCCTATGACTTATACTTAATAACTAAAAAAGCCTTTGAATACCCCACTTTTAGGGAAATAATATCAAAAATTAGATACGAAATTCCTCCAACCAACAAACAGCCCCAAACTCGATATTTGTATAGCCATAATAAACTTATAAATGGTAATAGAAGATATCACTATCAATGGGCCGATGGTGTTAAAACAGGATACACAATAAAATCAAAACATACCTTTGTCGGTTCTGCAACTAAGGATGGCAGAACTTTAATTGCTGTTGTTTTAAGGAGCAATGCTCAATATTACAACGATATCATAAAGCTTTTTGAATATGGATTTAACATTTACCAAACAAAGCTGATTTTAGATAAAAACACTGCTGCCACCCATATAGTTATAGATAATAGGTCCATTCCCCTTTATCCAGTTGAAGATATATATATTACATTAAAAAAGGATGAAAATTTTAATGATATAGAAAAAAAGATCAATGTTGTATCTAATATTGAAAAATTTGCTAAAGGAGAAAAATTAGGATCAATAGATATTTACAAAAATGATAATTTAATAAAATCCGTTCCTTTGATTGTAAATGAAGATTTTAACAACTTGTTTTATGACCTTAAGTATGTAGAGAATGGAAAATATAAGAAAAAACCTTCAAATTGGATTGTTATTCCATGTATTGTTATAGCAACCTTATTCTTCTACAAAAAATTCAAAAGAAAGCGAAATCTTAAAATTAAAAAAGAAAAGTAAAGGGCCTGTGCCCTTTACTTTTTTATCTTGCAATAGCAATAGCTTCAATTTCAATTATCGCATCCTTTGGAAGTCTTGCTACTTGGAATGCAGATCTTGCTGGCATCTTTTCTTTAAAATATTCAGCATAAACTTCATTTACACTTGCAAAATCATTTAAATCCTTTAAGAAAACTGTAGTTTTAACAACATCATCAAGGCTTGAACCTCCTGACTCTAAAATCGCCTTAATGTTTTCCAAGCATTGTTTAGCAGCAGCCTTTATGTCATTACTAATAAGTTCACCAGTTTTAGGGTCAATAGGAAGCTGCCCTGAAGTAAATATAAAATTGCCTGCTTTAATACCTTGGGAATAAGGTCCAATTGCCGCTGGGGCACTTGTTGTAGAAAGAACAACCTTTTCCATAACTATACCTCCTTTATTTAACTACTATATTCACAAGCTTTCCAGGAACAACTATTTCCTTTACAATTGTCTTACCTTCTATAAAGGATTTAATCTTTCCATCTTCCTTAGCAGCATTTAATACTTCTTCATTTGATGCATCAACTGGAACAATAAGTTTTCCTTTTACTTTACCATTGATTTGAACAACTATTTCAATTTCATCAACCTGAAGAGCATTTTCATCATAATCCGGCCATTTTTGTTCATGGATGCTTCCAGACTTACCTATTCTTTCCCACAGCTCTTCTGTTATATGTGGAACGAATGGTGCTAATATAAGAAGCATCTTTTCAATTGCCTCAGAAAGAACATCATAATTTGGATTTTCAATATCTTTATACTGATACATAGCATTTACAAGTTCCATAACTGCACTAATAGCTGTATTGAAATTAAATCTTTGTGCTATATCCTCTGTCACCTTTTTAACTGTATAATGGGCAATTCTTCTCATTTCCTTGTCTTGTTTTGTAAGTTTGCTTACATCCACCATATTTGCTTTTTTGATCATCGGTTCAAGCTCATCAACCAATCTCCATACTCTATTTAAGAACCTAAAACATCCTTCTACTCCCTGGTCACTCCATTCAAGGTCCCTTTCAGGTGGAGCTGCAAATAAAATGAATAATCTTGCTGTATCTGCTCCATAATTCTCTCTAATTTCTTCTGGGCTGACAATATTACCCTTTGACTTTGACATCTTTGCCCCATCTTTTAAAACCATACCTTGAGTTAAAAGGTTTGTGAAGGGTTCATCAACTGGTGAAATTTTAAAATCATATAAAGCCTTTGCAAAAAATCTTGAGTATAATAAGTGAAGTATTGCATGTTCAACCCCACCTACATACTGATCAACCGCCATCCAGTATTTTGCCTTTTCATAGTTAAAGGCTTCTTTATCGTTATGCGGGTCGGTATATCTAAAGTAATACCATGAGGAACATACAAATGTATCCATGGTGTCTGTTTCTCTTGTTGCTCTGCCGCCGCACTTAGGACAAGTTGTATGAAGGAAGCTTTCAGAAGTAGTAAGTGGTGATTCTCCTTTACCTGTAAATACAACATCCTCAGGAAGCAATACAGGAAGCTGATCCTCTGGAACTGGAACTTCACCACATTTTTCACAATAAACTATAGGAATTGGGGCTCCCCAATATCTTTGTCTTGAAATTAGCCAGTCCCTTAATCTAAAGTTTACCTTTTTAATTCCAAAATTATTCTCTTCTATAAACTTCACTATTTCTCCATATGCTTCAGTATTTTTCATGCCGTTGAATTTTCCTGAATTTATCATTGTCCCTTCGCCTGTATAGGCCTCTGAAAGGGTAACATTTTCATCTCCATTAGGAGAGATTACAACCTTTATTGGTAAGTTATACTTTTTAGCAAATTCAAAATCCCTTTCATCATGGGCAGGGACCGCCATAACTGCACCAGTTCCATAATCTAAAAGGACATAGTTTGCTATCCAAATTGGGATTCTCTCATTATTAACTGGATTTATTGCATAGGCACCTGTAAATACTCCTTCCTTTTCCGTTTCATTTGATGTTCTTGTTATTTCATTTAAATACTGCATCTTATCAACAAATTCTAATACTTTTTCTTCATATTCGGTTCCTTTTACAAGCTCTTTTACAAGAGGATGTTCTGGTGCAAGAACCACATATGTTACTCCAAATACAGTATCAGGTCTTGTTGTAAATATTGTTATCTTTTCATCTCTTCCTTCTACTGCAAAGTCAATTTGGGCACCTTCGCTCCTTCCAATCCAATTCTCCTGCATAATCTTAACCTTATCAGGCCAGCCCTTTAATTTTTCGATGTCCTTTAGAAGTCTGTCTGCATAATCGGTTATTTTAAAATACCATTGCTCTAAATTCTTTTTACCTACCGCAGTTCCACATCTTTCGCATTTTCCATTTACTACCTGTTCATTAGCAAGAA
Organism: Caloramator sp.; assembly: GCA_026416875.1. Classification (GTDB taxonomy): domain Bacteria; phylum Bacillota; class Clostridia; order Clostridiales; family Caloramatoraceae; genus Caloramator. The sequence goes on along the minus strand of JAOAEI010000016.1, from coordinate 20,886 downwards.
CCGTTTGACAGGACGGGCACCAATTAACAAAGGATTTTTTCTTATATGCTAAGCCGTTTTTATACATTTGAAGGAACATCCATTGAGTCCATTTGTAGTAATCTGGCATACACGTTTTAACTTCTCTATCCCAGTCGTAGCTAATTCCAAGTGATTTTAACTGCTTTTCCATCTCCTCCATATTATTTATTGTCCAATCCTTCGGAGGAGTTCCATGCTTTATAGCAGCATTTTCCGCTGGAAGACCAAAGGCATCAAATCCTATTGGATGTAAAACATTATATCCTTGCATCCTTTTAAACCTTGCAATAACATCACCTATGGAATAATTCCTTACATGCCCCATATGTAATTTTCCTGATGGATATGGGAACATAACAAGCATATAATATTTTTCCTTATCGGAAAAATCTTCACCATGGAAATTATTCTTTTCTTCCCAAATTTTTTGCCATTTCTTTTCGATTTCTAAAAAATCATAAAAAGCCATACTTCCACCTCCTAAAGTATATAAATAAAGGGGTTCTCCATCCCTATTTAGGGACGGGGAACCCCGCGGTACCACCCTAATTGGCCATAGGCCCTCTCCTTTAAGATAAAGGTCTCCCTGCATATTTTTCAAAAGGCGAGTTCAATAAGCCGTGCTTACTGGTTTGCACCAACCACCAGCTCTCTTAAAGCCGTGCCTATCTACTACTCCTTTTAATATGCTAGCGATATTCAATTATGGTATATTATAAATTATTATTTAAAATTTGTCAAAGCTTTATACGTTTACTGCTATAGCATCCGCCCAAAGCCTTTCTATATCATAAAAATCCCTGTCCTCAGTATAAAAAACATGGACTATTATATCTCCATAATCTAATAAAACCCACCTTGCAGAATTGTATCCTTCCTTATGCCTTACGTAAAAACCCTTTTCAGAAAGTTTTTCTTCTATTTCATCGGCTATTGCCTTTACTTGAACTGTAGAAGTTCCGCTGCATACTACAAAATAGTCAGCAATTGGACTTAAATGGGACACGTTTAAAATCCTCACATCCTTAGCCTTTTTATTTAAAGCAGCATTAGAAATATAATACGCTAAGCTTGCTGAACTTTTCAAATTATAACCTCCTTATTTTATCTTAGTATATTTTATGTTTAAATATGCTATTAGTTTCGTTTGATAGCATCTTTCCCAAGTATAATTATAATTTCATTTTCGTTATCTTTCAAATAATTTACCTCTCCAATTTTTAAAACTTCCTTAATCTTGCTACCAATTTCAACATTTGATGTTTGTATTTCTGTATTTTCATAGGCAACTGAATGATTGCCAGTCACAATATTTTTATATCCTAATTTAGCTAACCTTTCTTTATATTTCTTTGCAAGTCCATTAACATTTGTAGAATTTAAAATAATTATTTTAATCTCATTATCTTTTTTAAAATATGATAGAAAATCTCTATTGCTATCCTCATCACTTATATAATAGGAAATTCCTGATATATATTTAGGTTCTCCCTTTAATGTTTCGCTTTTTATAGAATCGGAATGTATTCCGATGGCTTTATAGGCATAATAAAGCATCAATTTTGGTGGGATATTCGTTTTAGTCCATTTTATAACTGTATTTAATAATCTAGGAACTCTTATAATTCCTTCAGGAGTTTTTAATTTCATAAGAACAAGCTTTAAAAATTCCTGTTGGGTTGAAATTCTTCCTAAATCCCCCATTGCATATCCAGTCCCATCATTGTTTTTTCTCCATCTTATAAATTTTTCAGCAAGCTCTCCATTTAAGTGGACCTTTTCTCCCTTTTTAAAGTTAATATCAAGATCATAGGATTTATAATGCATATCCCGCGGGATTACAACATCAACTCCACCTATCGCATCTATTGCCCTTCTAAAACCCTCATAATCTATCTCAACATAATAATCTATATCAACATCTAGAAAATTTTCAATTGTTTTGATGGTTAGTTCTGTCCCTCCTATGGAATGGGCAGAATTTATTTTACAATAATCGCCGTTTATTTTTACCCGTGTATCCCTAGGAATAGATAAAATAAAGGCTTTATTTTCATTCGGATCGTAATTTACAAGCATTATTGTATCTGAACGAGTATGAGAGGATTTTTTATTTTTATAATCTCCGGCATCAACTCCTAATACCAATATATTAACAGGTTCATTATAGCTAAATTTTATTCCCTTAGATTCCCCATTTGACATCTTGTTAAACTGGTAAAATCCATATCCAAACACTAATCCAACTGAACAAATAAAAAGAATAAAGAACATTAAAAAAAATTTTTTTAAGATTTTCTTTTTAGTCTTTTTTGTTCTTTTGTTCATCTATTTTCCACCTTTCATTAAAAGCCAATTTCTAAATTCAATGGTTAAAGGATGGATTGGAAGATTTCTATTAATGACGTAATTCAATGTGCTATTACATGATAGTAAAAGTGCCTCTTCAAAATTTTCATAGGCTTTTTTTCTTATTTCCTCAACTCCTTCAAAATTACGATCAATAGATATAAAATCTGCAAGATAGATTATTTCCTCAAAAATCGTCATATCCTTTCTTCCTGTTGTGTGATAGTATATGGCATTAAATATATCTTTATCTTCAATTCCAAACTCAAATTTGCTTATATATGCACCTACAGGTCCATGCAATAAAAAGGGCTGTCTTTTTTGTATTTCATCAACAATTATACCATATTCATGTGCTTTATTTAACAATTCATCATCACTTAAATTTTTGGCACAATCGTGTAGCAATGCTGCTATTTTTATTTTTTCTAAATCAACTGCAAAATTTTTGCCAAGTTCCATTGCAACATCTAAAACATTTATTGAATGAATATATCTTTTTTCAGAGAGCATTTCCTTTAACTTTTGTTTTATTTTATCAATCATATTATCTATCTCCTCTATATAAGTTATTTTTTTGGATGTAACCAATAACTTTATCAGGAAGCATATACTTTATACTTTTTCCTTCCTTTATTCTCTTTCTAATTTCTGTTGAGGATATTTCTATATTGGGAACCTTTAAATACATGGCTTCTCCATCAAATTTATTGCATTTTTCCTCAATGAGCCATAGCATTTCTCTCGATTCTACATTCCTATTTACCACTATAAATCGTGCCATTTTAAAGACTTCCCTTACATTTTTCCAACTATCTATTTCTAAAAATGCATCATATCCAATAATAAAGCTAAATTTGTTTACATAATATATATTTTGTAATTCGATCAAGGTATCGTATGTATAAGAATAATCCAATCTTTTAATTTCTATGTCGCTTACCTCAAAATAAGGGTTATCCTCTATTGCAAGTTTAACCATTTCATATCTATGTATTCCCTGAAGGACTTCAGTATTTTTATGAGGTGGTAACCCAGTTGGGATAAAAATTATCTTATCCAAATTCAAATTTTCCAAAACTTCATTTGCAATTATTAAATGTCCAAAATGAATTGGATTGAAGGTTCCTCCAAATAAGCCTATGTTTTGCAAACGGCATCACTCCAAACTAAAATTCCAAATGTAATTATAACACAAAAAATCCCTCAAGGATAATTCCTTAAGGGATTAATTTGGGAAATTTATTTGGGGTTTCTTGTCATTTCGTCTATATATTACAAATTTGTTCCCTATAACTTGAACCGGTTCTGCATTTAAATTTTGGCAAACATCTTGGCATGTTTCATATGGATCTAATAGGCTATTTTTCAAAACAGTAACCTTGATTAGTTCACGGGCCGTTAAAGCTTCATCTATTTGTTTTAATACGGCATCATCTAAACCATTTTTGCCAATTTGAATTATCGGCTCAATATTATTTGCAAGTCCCCTTAAATAGCTTCTCTGCTTTCCTGTTAGCATATATCCACCTCTATTCGACGAATTCAAATTCAAAATCATTCATCCTTACTATATCTCCATCCTTTATTCCCATTTGCTTTAATTCTTCGATAATGCCCTTTCTTTCTAATACTTTATGGAAGTATTTTAATGACTCAGAATCATAGATATTTACACTAAGCAACAATCTATCTACAAAGGATCCAGTTATTTCGAAAGCACCATCGCCTGCCCTTTTAATAGTATACGTGAATTTCTTATCTTCTGGGACGTAAAATTCACCTATCGGTTCTTCTTCATAAGGTGCATTTTCTAAAACCTGTGCAACATACTGCATAAGCTCTTTAAGGCCTTGATTAGTAGCTGCTGAAATTTTAAAGACTTTTATTCCATGTTTATCCATCTCAGCCTTAAGCCTTTCAAAATTTTCTTCTGCTCCAGGAATATCCATTTTATTTGCCGCTACTATTTGAGGCTTTTTTGAAAGTTTGTCGTTGTATAATTTTAATTCTTCGTTTATTTGATAAAAGTCTTCAATAGGGTCTCTTCCTTCTATTCCTGAAACATCTATAACATGAATCAGAACCCTTGTTCTTTCAATGTGCCTTAAAAAGTCTATTCCAAGCCCAGCTCCTTCATGGGCACCTTCAATAATTCCAGGGATATCAGCAAGGACAAAGCTTTTAACTCCTGGAAGGTCTACAACACCTAAATTAGGAGTTAAAGTTGTAAAATGATAGTTTGCAATTTTAGGTTTTGCTCCAGTAACCATCGATAATATGGTTGATTTTCCGACGTTAGGAAATCCAACTAATCCAACATCGGCAATCAACTTAAGCTCTAATACAATCCATCTTTCTTCACCAGGCATTCCAGGTTCAGCAAAGTTAGGTGCTTGTCTTGTAGGGGTAGCAAATTTCGTGTTTCCTCTTCCTCCGCGTCCTCCCCTTGCAACAACGGCTACATCTGATTCATCCTTAAGGTCTGCTATAATTCTATCGGTTTCTGCATCCTTTATAACTGTTCCTGGTGGAACTTTAATAATCAAATCCTCGCCATCCTTACCGAATTTATTATTTGTCCCCCCGCTTTCTCCTGACATGGCAATATACTTTTTCTTATATCTAAAATCCAAAAGCGTTCTAAGGCCTTTGTCGACTACAAAAATAACATCTCCGCCTTTTCCTCCGTCTCCTCCATCCGGACCACCAAAGGGAACATATTTTTCCCTTCTAAAGGATACTGCTCCGTGTCCTCCGTCTCCAGCCTTTACATATATTTTAGCAACATCTACGAACATAAAATATCACCTACTTTTTTCAATACTCACTTCCAAAAGAAAGGAGTTTCCAAATTCATAAAGCCTTAAATTTAAACCGTCTATTTTATATGGAGTTTCATAATTGGTAGCATTTATCTTTTCCTTAAGGCCAGTATTATAAAAATCGATCAAGTATGCATCTTCGTCTTCACCAATTTCAACATAGATTTTCTTACTAACGTTATTTCCTTTTAATCCATTTAACAAGTACTTTTTTATATTTTCAAACAATGTTAGTATTTCGTTTTTATTTTTTGTAAAAACTTCAGTTGGTATGTAATCAATATTTGTTATTATTTCATAGTCTGCCCCAATTTTTTCAACTTCCATAATTATGTCCTGCATAAGCAATGAGACAAAGGGATTTTCGAGATTGTAAATTAAGCTTAGGCTAAACATATTCTTATTTATTTCTTTTATATAATCTATAGCTTTATCTGGTTTGTTTATCTGCAAATAGGCATATATAACCTGGAGGGTGTTCATAAAATTATGTCTTAATAACCTTATCTGTTTAACTGTATACTCGACTAATTTTTCTTCATCCATAAAATCCACCTCTATTAAACTACAAAAATGCACCCTTAAGGGTGCATTTTTATCTTATTATTGAACAGCTTCTTGTGGATATACACTTACCTTTTTTCTGTCTCTTCCTAATCTTTCATATCTTACGATTCCGCTTACAAGAGCAAATAATGTATCGTCCTTTCCTCTTCCAACATTTGTTCCTGGATGAATCTTTGTTCCTCTTTGTCTTACAAGTATATTCCCAGCTAAAACAAACTGACCATCATGTCTCTTAATCCCCAGTCTTTTGGATTCGCTATCTCTACCGTTCTTGGAACTGCCGACACCTTTTTTATGAGCCATTTACTACACCTCCTTTGAAGGCCTTCTATTTCAATTAAGCTTCGATTTTTTCAATCTTAATTTGAGTATATGGTTGACGGTGACCTTGTTTTCTTCTGTAGTCCTTTTTCTTCTTAAACTTGAAAACGATTATTTTCTTAGCCTTTCCGTGCTTTACTACTCTTGCAGTAACCTTAGCACCATCTACGAATGGTTTTCCAACTACAAGCTTACCATCCTTTGATACTGCAAGAACTTCCTTGATTTCTACTGTTGAATCAACATCGGCAGCTAGCTTTTCAACAAATAGCACGTCACCTTCTTGAACCCTATACTGTTTTCCGCCAGTCATTATTAATGCGTACATTCCTTTACACCTCCTCAGCCGAGACTCGCCGCAATCTAGGCAGGTCCTACCTTTAAGCCCGTTGCGAGCGGTTTACAAAGCAATTCTAACACAATACCCTTAGTTTGTCAATGGACAATCTAATTTTTAAATTCATAATTTAAAACTTCTGGTTCAACTAAGAATTTTATTTCTATATCCCAATCTTTCTTTAATTTATCTGTAAAACCGACCTTTTCAGATAATTCATATGTAATTTGTGGAATGGATACGATAAATTCTTTTTTAAAAAATTTTTCTTTGTTATAAAGACATTTATTTTCAATTAGCTTTAAAACATAACTTGGGTTTAATATATCTTTATAATAATCAAGATAAATTAATTCCTTAAGTTTTTTACCCTTTCTTGCCCTTGTTAGCTCTAGAACACCTAATTTTGTCCAGCCGTAAATCCTACCTATTTTTTTATCATCTTTTGATAATTCCATTATAAAATTTAAAAGTTCCTGTCTTTGATTTTTTCCCACATCGATAAAATCAATAAATATGATGCCTCCGATGTTTCTTAGTTTTAATAACCTAAATACTTTTTGTGCAGCTAATTTATTAAAATCCATTAATGAATTTATATTATCAAAATGATATTCTATATTACCAGAATTGACATCTATAATAGTAAATGCCTCCACTTCATCGATAACAATATTAGCTTCACCTATCAAAGGATGCCTTCTTTTCATAACCTCCGTAATTTTATTATCAATAGTATTTATAATATCAATATTTACGCTTGCATTTTTTATGGTGATGTAATCCTGAAATAAAGATTTATCCTTTTCCTTTGAAAAGTAAAATTCTACAGCTTCACTTCCATTGATATGTTCATCTATTATTTTTGTTATACAATCTTTTGTTTTTATCAAAAGGCATGGAGCCTTTATGTAGCTTGATTTTTCTTTAAACTCCTCCCACATTTCTATTAAAGAATTATATTCATTTATTAACTCATCAGCATTGACATCATCGTCTTCAATGATAATCCCATAATTTTCTTTTAAGTTATCTTCAAAAAAGGATCTTACTTTATTGTAAACGTCTTTATTTAGCGATTTAATATCCTTTGAGCCTACTAACAAATGTAATTTTTTCCCAGGAAATATTATTGTCCTTGAAGCTTTATAGGCCTTTTTGCCTTCTGCATCCCTCTTTATTTGAACTATTAGTTCATCGCCAATTTTTATACTTGAAACTTCTTTTAAATCTATAAAAGCATTTTTGTTTTCTCCTATATTTAAAAAGGCTATATTTAAATATGTGTTAATGTTTTCTACCCGCGCTTTATATATGTTTCCCTCTAAATTTTTATATGAAATATCTTCTATATAAATTTCAACTAGTTCCTCATCTTCAAAAACTAAAAACCTATTCTGTGTTATCCCTGCATCAACAAAAATTTTTTTCAATCCCAACACCTCTATGGCAATCTAAAATATTCATCTAAAGCTACAAAATCACGTATCTTCGTATAAAGCTCTAATCTTGTGATTGTAAAGAAGGAAATATCTACTCCGTAATCCCTTAATACTTCAAGAAGCATTTCAGGGTTTAGACTTCCTTTATTGCTATTTTGAATTAATACATTTAAGTTATTTATTTCTTCTTTATTTTCTATTTCAACATCAAAAATCATAGGCTTTATATCTATTTCCTTTTCTCCTGATTTTGTCCTTTTTAATTTTAGTATATTTTTTTGGTTTTTTATTTTTTCAACAGCCTCTTGTAATTCTTTAAAGTTACAAATTAATTGTATTTGATAGGCTGCAGCTTCAACCACACTCATTGCCGAAGGCTTTTTTGAAATTATCTTTATACAGTCTATAATATACAAACCTCTAGGAAGATTTTGATTTAACTTTTCCTTTAATTCTTCCTCCTTAATATCCTCCTCAAGCTCAATATCAGCATATTCACCCAAACTGCCAATTCCTACTGATAAAGGTGAGGCAATAGAAATGGAAGGATGAGGGTTGAAACCCTTAGAATAAACAATAGGAAGTTTAGCCCTTTTTATTGCCCTATGCAATGTCCTTAATGTATCCAAATGGGAAAGAAACTTAACTAAATCAGCCTTTTGAAACTTTATTAAATATCGCACCATTAAAGCAAGCACCACCTTCAAGATATTTTGTTATACCACAAGCTGTGCATCCTAGCCTGCAATCTCTGGTTAATTTACATTCCATTGCTTTTTGGTATTCCTTTATTAAATAATCCTTACTTACACCTGCATCTATAAAATCCCATGGCAGAACTTCATCAAGTGCTCTTTTCCTATAGGCATAAAATTCGGGGTCAATATTGCATTCTTTAAATGCCTCCATCCATTTGTCAAACTTGAAATATTCCTGCCAACCGTCAAATTTACATCCCTTTTCCCAAGCCTTAATAAGAACCTTTGTAAGCCTTCTATCTCCCCTTGAAAATACAGCTTCGAGAAAGCTTATGTAAGATTCATGATAGTTGTAGTTTATAAACTTACTTTTTATTTTTCCCTTTAAGAATCTTTGCTTTTCCTGTAAAGTTTCAATCCTATCCTGCGGTTCCCATTGGAAGGGGGTAAAAGGTTTTGGAACAAAGGATGAGGTGCTGACGGTTACGCTTAACCCCTTAGTCCTCTTTTCCTTTGGCAATGCAAAGTATGCATCAACCACCTTTTGAGCTAATAGTGCAATACCTTCAACATCCTCCATGGTTTCAAAGGGCAGACCTATCATAAAATAAAGTTTTATAGTATTCCATCCAGATTTAAAGGCCGCTGTAACAGAATTAATCAAATCCTCCTCTGTAACACCTTTGTTTATGATATCCCTCATTCTTTGTGTTCCAGCTTCTGGAGCAAAGGTTAGACCTGTTTTTCTTACCTTTTGTATTTCATTTATTAAATTAACTGAAAAGGCATCAATTCTCAATGAAGGTAGCGAAATACCCACCTTATCCTTTTCATATCTAGAGATCAAACTCATTACCAAATTTTGGATATCAGAATAATCGCAGATACTTAAGGATGTTAATGATATTTCATCATATCCGGTATTATTTACAAGCTTTTCAGCCATCTCTATTAGTTTATTTGTTGTTCTTTCCCTAACTGGTCTATAAATCATCCCTGCCTGACAAAACCTGCATCCCCTTGTGCATCCTCTAAAGGTTTCCAGCATGATCCTATCATGGATTATTTCAGTCAATGGGACAATAAAAGCTTCGGGATAATATGACCTGTTAAGATCTTTAATTATTCTTTTTTTAATTACCTTAGGATATCCATCCTTTTTAGGAATCATTCTTTTTATTGTTCCGTCTTCATTATATTCAATATCATAAAACTGAGGAACATATACACCTTGAATATTTGCTATTTGTTCTAAGAAATTTAATCTTTCTCCACCTCTCTCCTTCCACTTAACATATAAATCAAGAACCTCAACTAATGCCTCTTCTGCTTCGCCTATAATGAAAAAATCCGCAATATCAGCCAAAGGCTCAGGATTAAATGCGCTTGGGCCTCCAAAAACTACAAAAGGACCTGATTCTCTATCCTTTGAAAGCAAAGGAATATCTGCAAGGTCAAGCATATTTATTATATTTGTATAACTCATTTCATACTGCAAAGTGAATCCTACAAAGTCAAATTCCTTTATAGGATCCTTAGTCTCCAACGCATAAAGCGGAATATTATTTTTTCTCATTTCCTCCTCCATATCCACCCATGGAGCAAAAACCCTTTCACAATATGTATCTTCCCTTTCATTTAATAAGTGATATAATATCTTAATTCCAAGGTGAGACATTCCAACTTCATAAACATCTGGGAAACACATGGCAAATCTAACCTTCACCTTTGAAGGATCCTTAACAACCATATTTATCTCATTGCCGATATATCTCGCAGGCTTTTGAACTTTCCTTAATATATCTTCAGGTATTTTTACCATATTAATTCCTCCTAAAGCAGCTTAATGTTAACATATCATATAATAGCAAAGTATTCGGAAATAGGCAATAAAAATATAAAACCGCCAATTGGCGGTTAATACTGCTTTATGTATTTTAGTGGATCAACAGAAGAATTGTTATATTGGAGTTCAAAGTATAAGGCATACTTTTTTGTCTTTGGTATAACACCGTTAACTCCAATTATAGCTCCTTTTTTAACTGTTTCACCTTCCGTAAGCCTTATTTCATCAAGATAACCAAAAATAGATTTATATCCATTCTTATGATCTATAGTAATTAAAAGACCATATTCATCATTTGCTTCTATTTTTTCTACTATTCCATCGAAAATAGCCTTGACATCTTTAGATGTATCTGTTTCGTATATAATGCCTTTTGAAATATTATTTTCATCTATTTTATCTCCAAACTTTAAAATTATTTTTCCTTCGATTGGCACCTGGTCTATAATAAATTCCTGCTGTTTAAAAACCTTAATTGAACCAAAATTTAATGAACCTAATTTATTTATTGCAAAGCTTTTAATTTGTTGCGTATAGTCCTTGTAAAAAGCATTTTTTATTCCTTCATTCATCCTAAGAGCAGTAGTTGTTTTTACAGCTTTTAATACTATAAAAAAAACTAATATAATAAGAACTATTGACAAATTATTTATCAACTTAGTTAAAAAGTCGCTTGATTTTTTATTTCTATTTCTAATGTTATTATAATAATTCTGTGAATACAATATAATCACCCCCTTAACATTATATGCCTTGAAAAAAACGTATATGTTAAGGGGGGAAAATTTTAAAAGTTTATTTTTTGTTTTCTCATTCCTACATTAATTATTAGTGCTATAGAAATAACATTAGTAAGTAGAGAACTTCCACCATAACTCATGAAGGGAAGAGGTATTCCAGTTATTGGCATAAGCCCTATATCCATACCTATGTTTTGTAATATTTGAAAAACAAACATCGATAAAATTCCAACAACCAAAAATCTTCCAAATCTATCCTTTGAATTTTTAGCTATATAAATCCCCTTCAATGAAATATTTAAATATGCAAGCATTAATAGCAGAACACCAATAAATCCGAATTTTTCAGCAAAAACACAAAATATAAAATCCGTATGGGCTTCAGGTATAAACTTTCCATCAGTTAGTCCTGCATTAAAAAGCCCTATCCCAAAAAACTTTCCTGAGCCTACTGCTATTTTAGCAAGATAAGCATTATAGCCTGCACCGAGTTTGTCCATCTCTGGTTTTAGGAAAACTAAGATTCTATTTTTTTGATATTCTTTTAAAATATTAAGTTTCCATACAGCTATAAATGAAGTCAATCCAGCTATTGCAGTCCAATAAATAAATCTAAGATCAAGTCCCGCAACAAAAATCATACCTAAGATTGTCATAGCAAAAATCAGGTTTGTCCCTGTGTCAGGCTGAAGCTGTATTAGTGCCATAGGTATTAATGCTATTATAGCTATCTTAGATAAATTTTTAAAGGTATTTATGTTTTCAATATCCTCCAAAACCTTTGCAATTGTAATTATAGTTGCTATTTTTGCAAACTCCGAAGGTTGAATCCCTAAAGGTCCAACTCCTAACCATGCCTTTGCATTATTTCTAACACTACCGAATAGCAAAACTGCTATTAATAATATGATCGAAATAGAATAAAGAATCTTATAATATCCTCCAATTATGTTATAATCAATTAATATTATCAGAAAAAATATTGCCATAGCAACTATAAAAAATAAAGATTGAAAAATTAGCCTCTGCAAATTACCTTGACTAAAGGCTAAAGTTGCTGCACCAATGGATATTATACCAGACACAACTATAAATATCATACTAAAGATGATGGAATAATCTATATTTTTCATTATTTTTTTATCAACACTTAATTTCGTTAGCATAACAACACTCCTTATATAGCCTTTTACTAAATAATTATATTAAAAATTATAACCCTTTACAAGGTAAATATCCATTCCTTGTAAAGGGTTTTTTCTATTTTGCAGAATCCTTCATTTTTCTAATTGGTATATTAGCAATTAAAGCTGGGGTAACCATACCTTCCTCCCCTGCTTTAGTTAATTTTATTTCTAATCCTCTTTCGTCTATCTCTGCATAGTCAGATATTACTCTTATGATATCACTTTTTAACATTTCAAGAAAAGTTGGTGAAACATTTGCTCTATCATGTATTAAAATCAACTTAAGCCTTTCCTTAGCAACATCCTTTGAGGGAGGCTCTTTACTAAATAATTTAAATAAATCCATAACAACCCTCCTATCTTCTGAAAAGCTTTTTGAAGATCGAGAAAAATCCTGACTCTTCATTTTCTAATTCCATAAATGGCACTTCTTCACCTAAAAGCCTTCTTGCTATATTTTTATAAGCTTGTCCTGCTTTTGAAGCTGGGTCAGTAACAGCAGGTTCCCCTCTATTTGTAGAAATTACTATCTTTTCATCATCGGGAACTATTCCTAAAAGTTTAATTGCTAAAATATCAGTCATATCATCAATATTCAGCATTTCACCCTTTTTCGTCATTTCAAATTTAATCCTGTTTATTATAAGCTGATGGTCCTCTAAGCCCTTTGCTTCAAGTTTTCCAATTATTCTATCTGCATCCCTTACCGCTGAAACTTCAGGGGTTGTTACTACTATTGCTCTATCTGCTCCAGCTACAGCATTTTCAAAGCCATGTTCTATACCGGCTGGGCAGTCTATAATAACATAATCAAATTCATTCTTTAGGTTTTCAACAAGCTCCTGCATTTGCTCAGGTGTAACTGCTGTCTTATCCTTAGTTTGGGCTGTTGGAAGTAAGAATAAATTGTCGAGCCTCTTATCTTTTATAAGGGCTTGTTTTAATTTACAAGTTCCTTCAACCACATCCACAAGGTTATATACAATCCTATTTTCCAAACCTAAGTGTAAATCAAGATTTCTAAGTCCAGTATCAGCATCCACAACTACAACCTTCTTCCCAAGCATTGCAAGAGCTGTACCTATATTTGCTGTAGTTGTGGTTTTTCCTACTCCACCTTTTCCAGATGTTACTACTATCGATGTTCCCATTAAAATCCCTCCACTTTAGAATAGTTTATTAGGTAAATATGGTTCTATGGAAATGAACTTTCCTTTAATTTTTGCCACCTCGGGAATCTTAGGCCTATTTCCCTTATCATCCGGCGACCTTGATATTACGTCAGCGATTCTTATTTGCTCCGGCTGCAATTCATAGGCTGCTATAAAGGCTTTATAATTTCCATCTGCCCCGGCGTGGACAATACCTCTAACAACTCCAAGAACTATTATGTTTCCTGTAGCTACAACTTCAGCACCTGAATTTATGTCACCTATAATTACTAAATTTCCGTCATAAAAAATCCTCTGTCCAGATCTTATTGTTCTTTTATATATTTTTGTTATTGCCTCATTTAAATCTGAACCTTTTTTGATGGAGTTTGACTTTTTATCCTCAAAAACCAAGTTTATGTTAAATTCCTTTGACAACTCTTCCTTCAAAGTATGTAGGAATTCCTCTGAAAGCTCGTATTCACTTTTAAGAAACATTTTACTCCCATAAAAGAAATCCTTGCCTTGATATAATTTCTCAAAGATATCCTTTTTTATTTCGTTAGGTTCTTTTCCTAAAACATATACAACAATACCATTTCTATTGCCTTTGAAAACTACAGAACCCATCCCTAACCTCCACTTTCTAATTAATATATTTCTTCACAAAAAGCTTAAATCCTTCATAATATTAAATTATTTTTTCGTCTAATTATTATTTTATCATACAAAAGAAGCTAAAAAAATACATAAAATAAGCAAAAGCTGTCGTTTTCGCTAAACGACAGCTAAAATTAATTATTTCTATCAAGTTTATTATTTGAATCGTTATTTATATTTTGGGTGGGATTTGTTACAGGTTTATTAAGTCCAAAATATTGCTCATATATTGCCCTTGCAACAGGAGCAGCATAGCTTCCGTGTCCTGCATTGTAAATTACAACGACAACAGCAATTTCAGGATTATCATAGGGTGCAAAACCTATATACCAACCATAGGCAGCACGCCCCTTTAGCTTTAATGAATCATCTACTGAAGCACTTCCAGTTTTCCCTCCTGTTGGAATAGGAAAATTTCTAAATGTTGATGATGCTGTCCCACCCTCTTCTGTAACCTTTTTCATTCCTTCTTTAACGGCTTCAACATATTTAGGATTAAAATTTAATTTCTGTAAAACTTCTGGATTATTTTCATATTTAACTGTTCCATCAGGATTTAATACTTTTTTTACAAGATGCAATTTATATCTCGTTCCCCCATTTACAAGTGTAGAAACATAACTTGCCATTTGAAGGGGAGTTAAGTCCGTATAACCTTGACCAATGGAAGCATTTAAAATTTGATAAAATTTGTTTGCATCTGTATGAAGAATGTTTAATTCATTTTTTATATATTTTTTAGCCTTCTCATCAAATATTCCAATTGAATCAAGTAAACTTTCATCATACTGACCAGATATCAACATATTTTTTAATGCATTATATCCAGGTGTTCCACTCTCGATTGTATAAATTTTGTACTTATCTTTTAACGTTTTTTTAATTCTAGACATAGATTCATAAACATTGTTTCTTACTATCTTTTGAGGATTTGCAACTTCGCCTGGTTTCTCTTCTATTTCTATTCCTGTATATGGCATCTCTCCTGTTTTAGGATCCCTAATAAGGCCAAATTTATAAACCCATTCGTTAAACTTCTCCCTGCCTAATCTTTTTCCAACTTCAAAAAAGAAATAGTTACAGGAAACTTGTATTGCCTTTGCAACATCTACAGGTCCATGGGTTCTTCTATGTTCATTCCATATCCAGCAGGCCCTATTAAATCCGGGGAGTCCGTCATATACTCCTTTATCAACTATTATAGTATCAGGCGTTATAACTCCCTCTTGTAGTCCTGCAAGAGCAACTAATGGTTTAAATGTCGATCCTGGTGGTGCAGCACCTTTTGTAGCATAGTTGTAAGTAGGAAGGGGTAATATTCCAAAATCTCCCTCCTGAGGCCATAAATATTGTCTCAATTCTTTTGATGGTGAACCTTTTTCTGCAAACCAGTTAGGATCAAAGCCTGGTCTACTTGCTAAAGCTAAAATTTCTCCAGTTCTTACATCAACAACAACTGCAGCTCCAATATTTGCATTAGGATATGGCTCATCAGTTGGAATTTTTCTTGTTCTTATGTTTTCCATAGTTTCATCAAGGGCCTTTTCAGCAACCTTCTGTAATTCAACATCTATGGTCGTAACTACAGAATCTCCAGGTATTGAATCAAGCCTTGCGGTCTCATGCAAAATTCTTCCAAATTTATCTACATCAACTTCAATTCCTCCAGGTTCTCCCCTTAAAGCTATATTTAATTCCTTATTATTTTCTAATGTCTTTTCTAAACCCTGCTTTCCTATTAATTCTCTACTTATATCATAACCTAAGCTTGCATAATAATCTTTTTCTTCCTCACTTATTTTCCCCAAATATCCTAAAAACGCTGAGCCTACCTGTCCATATGGATATTTTCTAATTGGTGAAACTTCAGTAAAAATCCCTGGCAAGTTATTTCGTTTATATTCAACGGCAAGGGCTGTTTTTTTGCTTACATTTTTTGCAACATATATTGCTCTATATTGTGAAAATATCGACTCTTGAATTGAATGCCTAAAGGCAATCAATTTCATAGCTTCATCAATCGTCATATTATATTTAAAAATAAATTTATTATTGTCATATGAATCTAAAAAACCAAACTTATTGGCTATTTCAATAAAGCTTTGTTGTGCATTTAGATTCTTTTCAAGTTTATAAAATTCTTTAAACTTTTCTTCTCTTTTTTTATTTATTTCCTTTTCCTGTGATCCAAAATCAAATCTAAAGCTACCATTTTCATAAACAATTGGGAAATTAGGAATATTTATCTTTTGTTCATCACCATTTTTAATTATTAATCTAATTGTCTCTAATAAAACCCTATTAATTTCATCATTATCTACCTTTGACTTAACGTTATTATAAGATATGTTAAAACTTTGCACATTCGTTGCAAGCTTATTGCCGTTTCTATCTAAGATCTCGCCCCTTGGCGCAATTTCATTTATAAATTTTCTTCCCTTTTCTTCAGCAAGTGTTCTATAATATTCACCATTGACGACTTGAAGATAAAATAATCTTGATAATAAAGTGATGAATACAAAATAAATTATAAATTTAAAGGCAGCAATTCTTGCTGCTTCATTTTTCTTCATATGATCACCCTATTCTAAAACTTCCATTCTTTTTGTAAAAAAGCACTATTAACTGCCCTTCTTAAAAAATCAAAAAGTAACATAGCAAATACTATATTAGAAAGCATTTCAAAAGGAATTACATCTTTAATTATTTTTATTAAATCTAATTTTATTGTTACAATAAAATAACTTCCGAATGTTATTAAATATTTAAGTATTACTGCTAGTAGATTTAAAAGTATCAAAATTAGTGTTCTTTCCTTATAAAGCTTCTTTTGTATTAATGTAAATAAATACGATATTGAAACATAGATAATAGAATTAATCCCAAAAACATAGGGTGAAAAGCTATCAACAATTAGTCCCGTTACTAATGCAACAATAAACGATTCAACCTCATCTAATAGCAAAGACGAGCAGACAATGAAAGCTAAAGTTGCATCAAGAACCAATAAGTTTAGCTTTAATCCAGCTAAAAATGATTGCTGCATTATTATTATAAAAATTGAAATCAAAATAAAAGTTAAAACTCTTTTCACTTTTTTCTTCTCCCCTACTTAATAATAACCATGACTTTTTCTAATTTTTGAAAATCTACTTCTGGCTTAATATAGGCGACTTTAGTTAAACTTGGTTTTTCCTCTTCGATTGATGTTATTTTGCCAATTAAAATATTATCTTGAATTATACTTTCCCCTTCCGAAATGATATTAGTAGTTACAACTAAATCTCCTTCTTTTGCCTTAGTATCATAGGGAAGCATGCTAATTTTGCATTGTTTATCTTTATTAATGGATTTTATTCCTGTAAGAAGTCCTATGTCTTCCGTTGATGAAACCTTAGCAGGAATATTTGCCATTTCATCCAAAATAGTTATTACCTTGGAATTGTTAGTATTTACTTCTATTACTTGTCCAACAAAGCCGTTTCCTGCAATCACATATTGTCCCCTTTTCACGCCGTCTTTGCTTCCTACATCAATCAATAAGACATCAAACCATTCTCCACCAACTTTTGCAATAACATTTGCACCTAATAATTTAAGATTTTTATTTGAATTTTTAAAGTTAAGAAGTTTATTTAACTCTTCGTTTTCCCTTTTAAATCTATCATAATCCACCAACTTTAGCCTTAACTCTTCTACTTCTTTTCTTAATTCATTGTTTTCTTTTTTTAATCTAGCTAATGATGACACAAACTGAAAAATATTACTTATTCTTTGCCCTGCTAAATAAAAGGTTTTTTGCAGGGGTTTAACCCCCGTTGTTAAAATATTTTGGATTATTCCTGTATTTCCTTTATTCCCAGCCGTAATTCCTATAAATATCGTAAATGCAAGACAAAGAACAAGCACTATTGTAAGTAGCTTGTTCTTTAAAAAGTCCATAATTATCCCTCTTTCTATTTAGATTTGGAAAGTCCAAATCCTCTAGTTCCAGAAAGCTTATCAATATACTCTAGTGCCTTACCAGCACCGATGGCAACACAGTCTAGCGGATTTTCGGCAACATGAACTGGAATATGTGTTTCACTATGAATCAATTTATCAAGTCCCCTTAGAAGTGCTCCGCCACCTGTAAGCATTATTCCTTTATCCATAATATCAGCTGCAAGTTCAGGTGGAGTTTTTTCAAGTGTAAATTTAATAGCATCAACAATTGCTGTAACAGGCTCCTTTATTGCCTCCCTTATTTCAGATGAAGTAATCTTTATAACCTTTGGAAGACCTGAAACCAAGTCCCTTCCTTTTATATCCATAGTCATTTCTTCATCTTCTGGGAAGGCTGAACCAATTTGTATCTTTATTTGTTCTGCTGTTCTTTCACCAATCATTAAATTATATTCCTTCTTGATATAATTTACTATTGACTGATCAAGTTCATCTCCAGCAATCCTTAATGATTTACTTGTAACAATACCATCTAATGATATAACAGCAACCTCTGTTGTGCCTCCACCAATATCTACAACCATACTGCCTGTAGGTTCATTAACAGGTAGTCCTGCCCCTATAGCCGCTGCCATAGGTTCCTCTAATAAGTGAACTTCCCTTGCACCTGCTTGTTTTGTTGCTTCTTCTATTGCTCTTTTTTCTACTTCTGTTACACCTGAGGGATAGCAAACAACAATCCTTGGTCTTACAAAGGCTCCTCCATTAGTAACCTTTTGTATGAACTTTTTTAGCATTGTCTGGGTTACATCAAAGTCAGCGATAACTCCATCCTTTAATGGTCTTATAGCAACAATATTACCGGGTGTTCTTCCTATCATTTCTTTTGCTTCATCGCCAACTGCTAATACTTGTCTTGAATTGTCGTTTCTAATAGCAACTACTGAAGGTTCCCTTAAGATAATTCCCTTACCCTTAACATATATCAACGTATTTGCTGTTCCTAAATCGATACCCATATCCTTTGAAAATCCAAATAATGCCATGTCATATACTCCTTTCTTAGAATAGATTTTTTTCCTTTAAACTAATATAACAGCCATCTCCTATAATTATATGATCAAGCAGTTCTATACCGATTAACTTTCCTACTTCGTATAATCTTTTAGTTATATTAATATCCTCCATGCTTGGCTCTGGATCGCCTGATGGATGATTATGACAAATAATTATAGAAGAACTGCTTTTTCTTATCGCCTCGTTAAAAACCTCTCGTGGATGAACAATCGAAGAATTAAGACTTCCTATTGAAATATCCTTTATATCGATAACAATATTTTTCGTGTTAAGAAGGATAATCCTTAGAAATTCCTTTTTTAAATATCTCATGTCTTCTCCAATTAAATTAAATACATCCCTTGGAGAGGTAATTTTTATTTTATTTGAATTTCTTAAGCCTCTTAACCTTTTCCCTAACTCAATAGCAGCTTTAATCTGTGCAGCCTTTGCTAAGCCAACGCCTTTAATACTACTTAATTCTTCAATAGTGCAATTTGATAGAAAATCAAGTCCATTTTTTGAAATAATACTTTGAGCTAAATTAATCGCACTATATTCCTTTGTCCCTGTTCTTAATAGTATTGCCAAAAGTTCAGCATTGGATAAAGATTCTGGACCAAATTTAATTAGTCTTTCCCTTGGCCTTTCATCGTGGGGTATATCCTTGATTTTAAAATTACTCAACAGAAACACTCCCTTTTAACAAATTAACCCCCACTTCCCTTAAAAGCTGGCTTAATCTAAATATTGGTAAACCAACAACATTAAAAAAACATCCATTTATAGACTTAACAAATAAGCAGCCAATGCCTTGGATGGCATATGCTCCTGCTTTATCAAATGGTTCCTTTGTATTTATATAATCCAATATTTCTTGTTCAGTAAGTTCTTTGAAGGCTACTTCTGTCTTTTCAACTTCACATTTTAAAATTTCCTTCTTAAGGTCATAAACACATATAGCAGTTATAACATCATGGGTGCTGCCACTTAGCTCCTTTAACATTCTTACTGCATCTTCTTCATTTTTAGGTTTGCCAAAGATTTTGTTATCTTTAGTTACTATAGTATCAGCCGATATTACTACATAATCCTTATCAAGACCTTTAGCAACTTCAAGGGCTTTGCCCTTTGCCATATCCATTGCAAATGTTACTGGGTTAGTTTCATAAACTTTTTCTTCAAAATTTGAAGGTATAACTTCAAAATTTATATTAAATTTTTTTAATAATTCAATTCTGCGTGGAGATGATGAAGCAAGAACGATTTTTTTCATAGCATCACCTACATCTTTTTATAAAGGAAAAAGCCTATTATCATTCCTATAATAGTAAGTATATTTATTTTAAAAGATAAAGCAAAGGTTAATGTTAATACCTTTAAATCTAAAAATATTGGTTTATTTAGGCCTATGTAATAACTTTTTTGTAAAGCAGAAAGTTGCCTAATAGATGAACCTAGAATCTCTCCAAACATTGTCCCAGCTAGGCCAAAAATTAAAAGTAATATTATAAGATAACCTATTCCCCTATAATTATACTTACCCATATTGACTACCCCTTTAATAATTTTTAAACATTTTATTAATTTTTAAACATCCTTAGGAAATTCTCTTTAATAGTTTAGCATTATTTACGAATAAAAACAAGTATTAATAAAGCGTGCATGTGATTATTTTATGATAATGTCATGTTGTAAAGTAATATGATAAAATGTCACTATGAGGAACGAGGTGTTTTAT
>JAOAEI010000169.1 GCA_026416875.1 Caloramator sp. | reverse complement strand
ATGTACCTTTAAATGGTATGTTTCATGTGGTAATAAAAAAACAACGTGGAGCAGTATTTGAAGGTATTATGAACATAACAGCCAATAAAACAGCCTTTAAGTTGTTTAGCATAATGTTGCCTTATGGCATGGAACCATATTCAATAGCATTTAGAGCACTAGACAATTCCTATGGATTTGCATTGTCATTTTTACAAGCATCCAGCATAAGAAATAAAAATTCATTATTTGTTACATATTTTGATGAAAATGGATACTATACAGACGATGCAGGTAAATACATAGATGTTTCAAAATTTGGCGTAGGACTATAAACTGGCAGCCATATCACATTTAACATTTGAAAACTGTGGAGCAATATCCACAGTTTTTTTGCTGTCGACCCCCAATCCTGCAAAAAAGTAGGGGGGTCGACAGCAGGCTTAAAGTATTGAAAAATCTAGAAAGTTACTTTTTTATTAAGAAAAAGAAACAATTTGACAATTTAGAAAAATATAGATATAATAATATTCGTAAGGGGTTTATAGCCTACCTATAAGGGATTGAATTTTTTTTGAAATTACATATAGCACGTCGCTATATCTTGGGTTTATAGCCTACCTATAAGGGATTGAATTGCAACAGAAGTAAAACCACATTGGGTAAGGCTTAAAGGAGATAAAATAGAAATCTATGAGTGTGAAAGACACCCATACATAGATATAGCAACAGCTATAATTCAAAACGAAAATCTTAATGAAATAATCTTTGATATTAAAGGGAAATAGTGTGGGCAATACAAAATAGAATTACCACAACAGCTAACACCGATGGGTTTAACAGAAAATACCCAGAATATAGAAGAATTAGAAAGAATAAATAAAGAACTAATAAAAGAATTACAAGAAGAGGACAATTTTGACTATTAATTTAAGATTATGTTAAAATTCTCTATAATATATTATATAAAAACAACAAAAAATTAACAGGAGGTATAAAAATGTTAGCAATTGATTTAGGTAACAGTTCAACAAGAATCAAAGATGTTAAGGGGGTATGTGGCTGGCAAGAAAATGGACAACCTACTCTTTATAAGGAACTTCCAAAC
>JAOAEI010000168.1:291-1091 GCA_026416875.1 Caloramator sp. | reverse complement strand
ATCAATACTTCTTATGATATTTAATAAAAATAAACCAGTTAATAAACTAAAATACTTTGATGAAGGTTATATTGATTATAGATATGAAGAAAAAAAGGAAAGAAAAAGTATTATAAAATCCCTTTCAAAATTGGTACCTAATTTTAAATTTGATACAAAAATAAGGGAATACGTAGAACTTGAAATTATAAGGGCGGATTTACCTTTAACATACAATGAGCTTATTGTAATAGAATTTTTAATTTCATTTACTGTTGGCATCCTTATTTTTTTATTAACTAAAAATATCATAGTAGCTTTATCTCTATCTCTTTCTACTTTTTCTTTTCCTTCAATTTTTATGTTAAAGAGAAAAATAGATAGAATAAAGAAGTTTGACAGCCAGCTATCTGAAGCCATAGTTGTAATTTCAAATTCACTTAAAGCTGGATATTCATTTTTACAGGCCATCTCTGTTGTTGGATAACAAATTGGTGATCCGTTAGGAAAGGAGTTTAAGAGGCTTCTAAAGGAGATGAGTTTAGGACTTTCTGAACAGGAAGCCTTCTTTAACTTACAAAGAAGAGTACCTTCACAGGATTTAAATCTTCTTGTAAATGCAATACTTATTCAAAAAGATATTGGAGGAAATTTAGCAGAGATACTAGACAACATAACAGATACCATAAGAGAAAGGCAAAAACTAAAAAATGAACTTAAAACATTAACTGCACAGGGAAAATTAACAGGAATTATAATATCAATGCTTCCTTTATTTTTAGGAGCTGTTATATATGTTTTCAACAGAGAATATATAATGC
>JAOAEI010000168.1:0-281 GCA_026416875.1 Caloramator sp. | reverse complement strand
ACAAAGATAGGAATAGGAATGCTTACATTATCAATATTTAGTGAAATAATTGGGGTGTTCTTAATAATGAAAATAATAAGTGTCGATTTATAGAGGTGGATTTTATGCTTGCTTTGATATCAATAATAACCTTTCTATTTTCATTTACAGTTATATCTTTGCTCTTTCTTTATTTAGGAAGAGATAAGATAAACCTTAGAAACAGAATTGAAAAGATCAAAAGTGACATCAATGTGGATGAATTTGATGGTAAGTCCTTTTTAGAAAGAGCAGTATTCCCT
>JAOAEI010000167.1 GCA_026416875.1 Caloramator sp. | reverse complement strand
TAATAAATCATAGCAGATTGCACAAAATAAGGTCGAAAAGATAAACACTTTTCGACCTTATTTATACCTATCTACTTTTTAATCTTTCATTAATCTTATCTAAAGTTTTCTTATCTACAATTCCATTAGCATTTAACTTATTTGCTTTTTGAAATGCTATTACAGCATTTAAAGTTGTACTACCAAATTTAGTAGTTGTTGAATATTTAAAATATCCTAAAATCTTTAATGCCTGCTGAAGTTGCCTTACATCTTCCCCTACTGCTCCCGATCTTAATACTCTTTTATATACAAGCTGCATTGTAGACTTTGGTGTATTTATTGTTGTATTACTCTTATTTACTGTACTTACCCCCAAAGCACTGTTTAACTTAACAATAGTACCTTTTCCAACTATTCCATCAGCAGTTAATTTATTTGCCCTTTGAAAGGCCTTTACTGCAGCTTCTGTATTTGCATCAAATAGCAGCGTAGTTGACTTTGCCTTATAATATCCAAGTCTTTGTAATGCAAGTTGCAGCTGAACTACATCTGTTCCCTTTACACCCTTTTTTAGGGTTCTTGTATAAACTAACTGTATTTTATTATCTTGAGGTGCTGAATTACCTCTTGACATCTCCTCCTGTTTTTCAACAAGCAGTTTTACCTCTTTTTTATCATCATATTCTTTATCACTTAACTTATCTTTTACATATGCTATAATCCTATACTCCCCTGCTGTTTGAGGGTTATATACTAAAACTCCTGTAGTATTTGTTTGAGTTGATATTAACCTTTCTCCAGAATATACTTCAAATTTATAAACTACCCCTTCGTAGCTTCCATTTTGAACTTCAACATTTATACTGACTGGATTTTTTTCATTAACTTTTTGGGCAGAAAGATTTAAATTTTTTATTGTAGGAACTGTACATACAACATAATTACCTGTTATCTTATCATCATAATCATTGCTTGAGTCAACTGACTTAATATAAAAAGTTACATCATATATACCTTCTTTATTTGGTATATAATTTACTTTTGTTGCTTGTCCATATTCTGTTGAATAAATATTTTCTCCATTTCTCTTTATCTCTACTCTGTATAAATA
>JAOAEI010000166.1:345-1129 GCA_026416875.1 Caloramator sp. | reverse complement strand
AAACAACCTCCTCTACCTCTATGTTGTTTTTTATAAGATACTCTAAAACACCATAAAGGCAGGGGTCTCCCGATGCTACAAAACAAGCATCCTTATAATTTAAAAGTTCGTCTAATGATTTTATAATAATAGGGGTACATATCTCTTCTAAATCCTTTGCAACCCTTTTAAAGGCTACAACCTTATTTGAATTTTTAATCCTTTCAACAGCCTCAACACTTGCATACCTTAGATTACCTGGCCCTATCCCAACAACTATCAAATACATCACCTCTAAATGTATACATTACAATCCTTATATTAAAATCCTCCCCTAAAAATCTCTTTATCTTAAAAATTGCTCCCTTTAACATATCCAAAATAACAAAGTTATACCCATTATCCACTAAAAAACACACAACCTCCTCAGCTGTTGTCATTTTATCTACTTTATCAATTACCTCATAATCAATATGATTTTTAGCAAGATAATACACAAAGGACTCCATCCTCGAATCTGATATGTGGCTATGGGTATTAAAGGCACCTATACTTACTTTGCATAATTTCCCAACATGTCCCACCAGTGTTACCCTTTTAAATCCTAATATTTTCGCATACTGCAATGATTCACCTACATAATTAGATATAATTACACCTTCTCCTAACCCTCTTTTTAAAACAAACTCCTCTCCATGATTTCCAAAACACAAAACAATTTCATCCCCTGTTTTTCTTTTTATTTCTAATTCCATAAAAATTGTCTTTAAAAGTGCCTCATTTGACATAGGCTTTACTATTCCTG
>JAOAEI010000166.1:0-335 GCA_026416875.1 Caloramator sp. | reverse complement strand
CTGTTGTTCCAAGAATAGAAATTCCACCTTCTATTTTCAATCTGCTATTGAAGGTTTTTTTTGCAATTTTCTCTCCATCTGGAGCAAAAATTAAAACATCTGCTCCCCTTAAAAACTTTCTTATCTCCTTTTCAATCATCTCTCTTGGAATTTTGTTTATTGCTGCCTCTCCCTTTTTACCATAGGGAGTATCCTCAACAAATCTTCCTATTCCAACTCCACCATCTATTAAAACCTTATCATCATCCCTCTCCTTTATCTTTACATATATCTTCATTCCATCTGTAACATCCATATAATCACCTGCATCCTTAATTGCATAGCAGGTTGCCCAT
>JAOAEI010000165.1 GCA_026416875.1 Caloramator sp. | reverse complement strand
GTTCAGGTAAGAGAAGTTGGATGTGAAGAGTGGACATTCTTAGAAGGGAATATTACAACTACAGAACGAGATCCAAATGCGGATGTTAAGGTTCCATTTGGAATAACAGGATCATCTGAAGGAAAATGGGTAGATGCAGAATTTGATTTAAGTGATTTTGTAGGTAAAGAAATAGAGATAAAGTTTGAATATGAGACAGATTCATACGTATTTGGAGCGGGATTTTATGTTGACAATATAAGTGTAATTGCTGACAATGAGCAAGTTTTATTTGATGATGTTGAAGGTGAAACTAAGTTTAATTTAAATGGATTTATAAAGGATACTGGAGTTACTTTTGCCCCACATTATTATCTTGTTGAATGGAGAAATCACCATGGAGTAGCTAAGGGCCTTGCACATAACAATGTGTTGGGTAATATATTCTCATATGATCCTGGAATGGTAGATTGGTATGTGGATGAATATTTTACTGACAACTGGTATGGAGTTCATCCAGGAGATGGTTTCCTTGGAATAGTAGATGCAGATCAAAACAATATTATGTGGAATTTTATTAATGGCAAAAAAGCCTTTGCAAGTGCAACTTATCAAATGCATGATGCAGCATTTAGTAAGAATAAGGAATCTAGGTTATATGTAGATTTAGTTGATTACTATGGTAGATATGCAGAAGATGATTATAGATATTCAGAACATGTATTTGATGATACAAAGGATTATACTAATACACAACTACCATATTTAGGAAGAAACATAACAAGCTATGGACTAAAGATAGAAATAACTCAACAAGCTAAGGATAATAGCTACGCAAAGATTAGAATTAAAAGATGATATAGAAGGCAGCCTAATGCAAGGCTGCTTTTATTTTAAAGAGGAAAATCTAATGTAATGTCGAATTATTGAATTAGAAAAAATAATAGAAAGGGATTGTTTATGGCATATTTTAATTACGATGGACAGAAGATAGAGTATGAGATTATTAAAAAAAGAAAGAAGACAATTACACTTAGAATAACAAAAAAGGGAGAAGTTGTTGTAACAGCTCCTTTTTATGTAGATGATGGGTACATTGAGGATTTTGTAAAAAGTAAGGCAAAATGGATAGTTGAAAAGTTAAAGTATATGAATGAT
>JAOAEI010000164.1 GCA_026416875.1 Caloramator sp. | reverse complement strand
GATTTAAGGGATATATTAAGGGATATCGATATCGAAAACAGACCGTTATTGAAGGATAATCCTAATGCAATATTTGATTTATATAATAAAAGGCATAAAATATATGAAAGATGTGCACATTTTTTAGTTATTAATGATAAATCAGCTTATGAAACTGCAATGGAGATAATGAGGATTGCTAAACAGGAGGTTTAATATGACAACAAAATTTGGTCCTTCGGGGATATCTGATTCTTTTTATGAGGATGGTTATAAATCATCTATTGATTATCCAATGTGGCTACAAAAGATGGGATTAGAACTTTACGAATATTCCTTTGGAAGGGGTATAAATTTAAAGGAAGAAACGGCAATAAAAATAGGGGAGATGGCAAAAAAATATGGTATCCAGTTATCTATTCATGCACCATACTATATAAACTTTGCAAGCGAAGATGAGAATATTGTCCAAAAATCAATAGAATACCTTAAAAAAAGCTCATACTTTGCAAAAATAATGGGTGCAGATAGGGTGGTTTTTCATCCTGGGTCCTCTGCTAAAATAGAGAGAAAAAGAGCCTTTAAAAATTGCAAAAATGGAATTTATAATGCAATAAATGAATTAATAAAAGATGGACTATATCCTGACATAATGATATGTCCTGAAACTATGGGCAAACAAAACCAAATAGGGACATTAGATGAAATTTTAGAAATATGTGAGTTTGACGATAAAATAGTTCCTACAATAGATTTTGGACATATTCATGCATTAGGACGTGGAGCATTAAATAGTGTAGAAGATTTTGAGTTTATAATAAATAAAGTTGAGGATAAACTTGGAAAAGATAGAGTTAATGACTTGCATTGTCATTTTAGCAGAATAGAGTGGACTAATGCAGGTGAAAAGAAGCATTGGACTCTTGATGATGACGACTATGGTCCTGAATTTGATGATCTTGCAGTAGTTCTTGTAAAAAGAGATTTATCCGTTAGAATTATATGCGAATCAAGGAAAAATATGGCCGAAGATGCGCTGAAGCTAGAAAGAATATATATTGATACATTAAATGCCTTAAAAAAGAAATATTAATGTCAATATTTTTTAAAAATGTCACCTAAAAATAATAAAAAATTAAGTTAATTATCGCATAAAAATGTCACTTTTA
>JAOAEI010000163.1 GCA_026416875.1 Caloramator sp. | reverse complement strand
ATATGTACTAGTTAGGCGATCAAAATCGAGCATTTTGCACGATTTTGATTAATTTATAAAAGTTTTTGGGAATATATATGACCTGCCAGTTAAAAATGACCTGTTAGTGAAAACTAAAAAACTCCCACTTAAAACTATGGGAGTTCTGTTGTAGTGATTTTAAATTAAACTGTTAAATTGCAGTTATATATTGTGAAAAACTTTTATAAATTAATCAAAATCGTGCATTTTGCACGATTTTTTTCTACTAACATATAGTACATATTCTATATTAATTTATTATATGTACTATATATATGTTAGTAGAAAAAAAGTGTGCATTTTGCTCGATTTTGATTAATTAATAAAAGTTTTTGTCAATACATATTAAGAATAAGCCACCTTTAGTATGGGGATTATAATGTAAAAAGAAAAAATACCACCACCGCCCCGCATTTTTTAATTTAGATATTGACAATATAACAGGCATGTGTTATAATAAAATTGGAGGGGATAAAATGAAACAATTACTAAATTCATTAAAGAGTATAGTATTTATTTTCGTATTGTTATATTTAATTGCGAATATTTTAGACTTCTTGTGGGCGATACCAGTTATATTTTTAAAAAGAAGCACGTTTGAGTTATTCATTATAACTTTACCTTTAGTGTTCGTTTCTTTTTATTTACCATTTGCATTATGTTTAATTCACATGATTTTAAGATTTTTAGTAAAAGAAATAATTTAAGTATTGACAATATAAGAGGTATGTGTTATAATAAAATTGAAAGGAGGGAGAGGGGAGTTGAATTTGATAGTTAAATACACTATACTGATACTATCCCTATTAACTTTGTTAGTTTTATTCTTTAGTGTCCCATTTTTAGTTTACTTCTTATTTGTAGATTGGAAGAAGTTTCTAATGACTTTAGCTTTATCAGTTTACTCTTTAGTTTTAAATCTTTATCTTCCAAGAAAAATTTAAAAAAGTATTGACAATATTGTAAATATATGCTATAATTAAAATGTAAGATAAATTAAGGAGGAGGAAAACTTATGAACAAAGAGAAAATGAGAGAAGGATTTTTAATGATTTCAGAAGGATTTAAAATGTTAGCTAATGCTTTAGACGAAGTGATTTACCAATTGAAACCTAATGCTGTTGTAGCAGAAAGAACAGGAGAAGTTGTTGAC
>JAOAEI010000162.1 GCA_026416875.1 Caloramator sp. | reverse complement strand
AGGCTGTTTGACATCGATATATATTTTAATGGACAGCCTATATCAAGAAGTGAGTTAGGGTTTGATAGTAGAAAATGCATAGTGTGCGGCGATGATGTAAGGGTATGCGTAAGACAAAAAAGGCATGATTTGAGGGAAGTTGTTGAAATTATTGATAAAATTATTGATAGATATTTTGGTTTAGGGTGTGAGAACTTAACAATTAGATAATATAGTTGAAAAGGCAAAGGACGTTTTTAAAGGATTATAAGAAAAGGAAGATGAAAATTGTTAAAAGAAAAAGACCTTTGTAACACGGTTGGACAGGTTCTTCTTGAGGGTATGCTTCTTGAAGTAATATCTCACCCTTCACCTGGACTTGTTTCACCCTTTTCAAATGGAAGCCACATGGATATGGATTATAATACCTTTTTAAGGAGCACGGCTGCAATTGCAAAGTATCTTCCCTATTTTGTCCATATAGGTTTAAAATATGATAAAAATATTTTGGAGAAAATAAGAAGGATAGGTCTTTTAGCAGAGGAGGATATGTTTAGGGCAACCTCCGGAATAAATACCCAAAAGGGTCTTATTTTTCTAACAGGTCTTATAGGAGCAAGTGCAGGAAGATGCATAAAACTAAATTTAAGTTTAAATCGGCACAACATAGCAAATATTATTAAAGAAATAACCAACGGAATAGTAGAAAAGGAGCTTAAGAATATAAAGAAGGACAGGAAGTTAACAAATGGAGAAAGGCTTTATTTAAAATATGGAGTAACAGGCATAAGAGGAGAGGTTGAAAAGGGGCTTCCTACTGTGTTAAAATGGGGATTACCTGCCTTTGAAGATGCATTAGAATTTGGACTTTCGGTTAATGATGCCCTTATTCATAGCCTAATTTATATCATATCTAAATTGGATGATACGACGGTTTTAAATAGAAGGGGGCTTAAAGGCCTTTACTTTATGAAAAATGCTGCCAAAAATGCAATTTCCTTAGGTTCCATGAAAACGGAAATAGGAAGAAAGTATATATGTTTTATGGATAAAATATTTAAGGAAAAAAACATAAGTCCAGGCGGTGCTGCAGATCTTCTTGCAGTAACCTATATAATCTATAAACTGGAAAAGTGGGGGAATAGAAATGAATAAGCTTTTAGAAACCATCATAGAAAACAATAGGGTATGGACAGAAAAAGG
>JAOAEI010000161.1 GCA_026416875.1 Caloramator sp. | reverse complement strand
CTTTAAATGTAATCTATTATACAAAGGATAAAGTATTTCATCTTCTGGTTTTTTAAAATCTGGTATTTCATTTGAAGCCGCAAACGTTGCAATTGTTGGTGGTTTTACTATATTCCCTTCAAGATTTATTTCTTCATAGTTTAATACTTGCAGGAATGAGTTTAATATTATTTCATTTGATTTAAAAATTTCATCTAAAAAGTTAATATGTGCTTCTGGCAGTTTCCCTTTTGTTATTATTTTTTGTTCTCCTTTTATTAGCGATGGTATATCAAGTCTTCCAAATATGTTTTCTGTATCAAGCATTTTATTCATTAATATCTCAAAGTAATTTGCTCCTTCTATTCTTTTTACAAATTCCCTTACAGTATATGATTTTGCTTGCCCTGTTTTCCCTAAAAAGAAAACATTTCTTTTTGATATCAAGGCAATTTTTATAAGATGAATTACTTCATCTTTTTCTACAATATAACCTTTAAGTTCATCGCCAATAAGATTAAGTTTTTTAATTTTTTCTCTAACTTTTTCATTTAACATACTTATTCCTCCTTTTCATTTAGTAAAAAATAAAACCCATGAGTAATATTTTTTACTCACGGGTTTTTCGCTTTTCATGTTTTTATTTCTAAATGTTTGCAAAATACTTTATGTTTAATTTTATTATATCACATGGTTTTATACTTTCAAGAGTTTTAAGCAATAATTGTGATTATTTTATGATAATGTCATGTTGTAGAGTAATATGATAAAATGTCACATAGATATAGTGGATAGATGGCATTGAATGTTAATATTCACCAAGCACCTTATTATCTAAAATTTTTTAACCAAGCAACTTATGCATCTTTTCTGTTGAACCTTTATCTGATGAATCTGCTTTTAGACCACTTATTCACACGATAATTAACTTTATTTTAAATTATTTTTAGGTGATATTTTCAAAAGATATTGACAAAGTTTTTAAGCAACGATTTTATATCTATATTTGTTTTTAAGTGCATTTCTAAAATTTCTTTTTGTGTTTCTTCTGATAAATTAGCAAGCAAATATGCTTCACGTATTGTTATTTCTTTGTTTTCTAATTTTGCTTGGAATTCAGGAATTAGTTTCTTATTACTCATTGTTTTCTTCACTTCCTTTGCTATAGTATCGAGTGAAATATTTCACTTTTTTATTGATAGTGAAATCATTTCACTCTATATTAGCAAGTGAAATCATTTCACTTTGTGTCTTTTAAGTGAAATATTTCACCTCTTATATAAGCCTATCAAATAT
>JAOAEI010000160.1 GCA_026416875.1 Caloramator sp. | reverse complement strand
TGTAAGCCCATTCCTTGGAAGACTTGATGATATGGGTCAGGATGGAATGTATTTAATTGAAGAGATTGTAAGGATATTTGACAACTATGGTATTGAGACAGAAATAATAGCTGCAAGTATAAGACATCCTATCCATGTTGAAAAGGCTGCTCTTGCAGGTGCACATATTGCAACAGTTCCATTTAAGGTGTTAGAACAAATGACAAAGCATCCATTAACAGACATTGGTATAGAAAGATTCCTTAAGGATTGGGAAAAGGTTCCTAAGAAATAAGCTGCCATCTGGCAGCTTTTTTTATGGGGACAGTTCTTATTTGTTTAATTTTTGCAACAACCCCTTCTGATACTTTACAATTTAGCTATTTTTTTATAAAATAATACTTACCATATATTCGATTTTCTGTATCCTCTGTGTTTCCCATTTCGCGAATTTCCCCTATTACAAAATAATAAAATAAAACTGCAATTAGGAGGTATTTTATGGATTTTGAAGAATTAAAAGGAAAAACCTTAGATGAGCTAAGGGAACTAGGCAAAGAACTTGGCATAAAATCAGTTACAAGATTTAGAAAAAGTGAGCTGATTGAAGAAATACTTAAATTACAGGAAGAAAATAAAGATAAGAAAGAGGCTAATGAGGATATTCCAATTATTATACCAGAAGTTGAAAAGGAATTAGAAGAAATAAAACTTCATGATATAGATGAAGATAAAAGAAATAGGCTTCAGGAGCTTTTGGTTGATTCAGATACGGTAGAGGGTATATTTGAACTTATCGAAAATCAATCATACGGATTTTTGAGGCTTGATAATTACCAACAGGGACCAAGGGATGTTTATGTTTCGCCTTCCCAAATTAGAAAATTTAACTTAAGAACAGGAGATAAGGTTAAAGGGAAAGCAAGAATTCCAAATGAAACTGAAAAATATAGGGCACTTTTGTATCTTCAAGAGATAAATGGATTACCACCTGAAAAAATACAGGGAAGAAAAGCCTTCGAAAATTTAACGCCAATCTATCCTACTAAAAGATTAACTCTTGAAACATCAGGCAATGAGCTTGCAACAAGGCTTATTGATATTTTAGCTCCGATAGGAAGGGGACAGAGGGGACTTATTGTTGCACCTCCTAAGGCAGGAAAAACAGTTTTGCTTAAAAAGATTGCAAATGCTATAACAAGAAATCATCCGGACGTAGAATTGATTGTTCTATTGATCGATGAAAGACCTGAAGAAGTTACTGATATGCAAAGATCTATTCAGGGGGAAGTTGTTTATTCTACCTTTGATGAAGA
>JAOAEI010000015.1 GCA_026416875.1 Caloramator sp. | reverse complement strand
ATATTCCATGCACCTTCAAAGAAGAGGAAGGCATTGTTGTCTGATGCAGCACCTGCATAAAGATAAAGTGGATTTCCTTTTCCCTTTGCTTTATCAACAAGATATTGTGCTTGAGCTTCACCAACTGCAATGCTATCAAAGGTTACATAATAATCGACAGCATCAGTATTTGTTATCAATCTATCGTAGGATATAACCTTTATTCCTTCCTTCTTAGCAGCTTCTGCTGCAGCTGCAGCTGCATTACCGTCATGTGGGCAAATTATAAGAACCTTAATTCCCTTTGCAATCAAAGCGTCAACATTTTCCTTTTCCTTTGCTGATGAACCTTGGCTGAATAAAATTTCAACAGAATAGTCGGTATCCTTTAGAGCCTCCTTAAATCTTGTTTCGTCCTGAACCCATCTTGGTTCATCCTTTGTTGGTAATACTATACCAACATCAACCTTTTTTGTCCCGCATGATGTCAATCCTAACATCATCACTGCTAGCATAAAAAATGCAATGATCTTTTTCATTTTTAACCCCCCTGATATTTTTAATTTTTTTAAAATTAACTCTATTAAGATTATTGCATAAACAATTATGCTTGTCTCTGGACCTATTTGCAAAGATTATGCACAAATTAGCTATTATTTAGATTATTATTTTTTGAAGGGTAATTTTTTGCAGTAAAAAATTGCAGTCAATAGATTTTTCTATTGACTGCCATCCTTCTTTATATATACTTCATCTTTTAAATGGAATCCATCCTTTATAATCGTTTCCTCCATATTATCCCTATCAACAGCAATTGGCTCTAGAACATAATATGGAACATAATATTTGCCGTCAAAAATTTTTCTTTCTATATTTAAAGGTTCCCTTTTAACAAGTTTTATAGCCATTTCAACCGTCGACTCTGCTAATTTATCGATAGGTTTATAAACCGTCATAAGCTGTGTTCCCTCAACAATCCTTTGGCATGCCCAAAGATCGGCATCCTGCCCGACAATATAAACCCTTCCTGAATATCTATGCTCTGATAAGGCCTCAATTGCACCTTCTGCCAAACTATCGTTTCCTGCGATTATTCCATTAATTCTTGAGCCCCTTTGCAGCTCCTTGTCAACTACACTAAAGGCATATTCCTTTAGCCAATTTTCCGCCCATTCCTCCTTTATTATATTTATTTTTCCAGCCTCAACATAGGGCTTTAATATCCTATCATAGCCCTCCTTAATCATTTTAGTGTTATAGTCATTGGGGGCACCATTTATAATAAGGACATTCCCCCATTTAACCTTTTTTAACAGCCCTAATGCCATAAGTTCTCCTACCCTTACATTGTCAAAACTAATATAAAGGTCAACGTTAGAGTTTAAAACAAGCCTGTCATAGGAAATTACAGGAATCCCTCTCTCCCTTGCCATTTCAACGGCTCTTGAGGCCTTTTTGTAATCATTAGGAACTAATATAAGAATGTCTATGCCTTGATCTAAAAGATATTTAACTTGTTTTAGCTGATCCTGGTCATCGTTATTGGCATTTTGAACTATAATCTCTGCACCTAATTCCCTTGCCTTTGTTATTAAAATATCCCTATCCTTTATCCATCTTTCCTCCTTTAATGTTCCAAGGGAAAAGCCTATTTTTATCTTGTTATTATTCTCCACGTTAGTAGCATTAGATTCTTTTAAATGGAAATTTGGTTTATACAGCTTTATAAAAATAAAAGAAAATTCAATAAAAAGTATAAGAGTTAAAATAACCGTAAGGGAGTTTTTTATTATCTTATCCTTAAGCAAAATTATCCCCCCTTACATTTCTCGATAGTCTATACTCTGTCGGCGTCATTCCTGTAACCCTTTTAAACGCCTTACAGTAGTAGTTTGGATCGCTATATCCTATCTGCTGGCAGATCTCCTTTATGCTTAAATTGTCATTTATAAGAAGCTGCATGGATTTTTCTATCCTAAGCTCTGTTAGATATTCGATAAATCCCTTTCCTATTTTTTCCTTAAATATTTTACTCAAATAGTGGTAGCTCAAATTAACACTTTTTGCTATATCATGTAAAGATATATCCTGATGATAGTTTTTATTTATATATTCCAAAACCTTTGAAACAATTCCATCTACATTTCCATTTTTAGAATTTTGAACATAAAAAGCTATGTCCGATATAAACTGTAAAAATTGCATCCTCAATTCAATAGCATTGCTTGTCTTTAAAAGGGACAAAATAGCTTTTTGTTTAATGTCGTCAAAATTATCAATCCTTTGGGAAATCGACCTTTCTATTAAGAAAATCAATTCTATCAGTTTTGCCTTTATCTTATCACAATCTTCAAAATAAATGCTATTTAGCCAAACAAAAATTTTCTTGAAAATCTCATGGGCTTCGTTAAAGTTCCCCGTGATTATTGAGTTTAAAAACAGGTTTTCAAGGTCATCATAACCTTGTGAAACTGATAGATTTAGCTGTATAAACTCATAATGAATTACTGTATCATTATTTTTAGTAGCTGCTGCAAGGTAGGCCTCGCTGCAGGACCTTGGGAAGCCTTCAAGGTCGTAAACCCTTCCTATACCTATTTTAAATTTTAAATTAGTTAGGCTCTTTAATTTATCCTCTAGCCTCCTGCCTATATCTATAGATTTATCCCTAATATCCTTTGAATTTTCCCCTTCATTAACTGGAATAAAAGCTATAATTCTATCCGATAATGGTCTTCCTATAAGGCAATCGGTTAATCCCTTTAATTTTATCTTTAAAAGGTCATAAAAGTTTTGCTTTTCCTGCCTTTCCTTTAGGCTCTCAACTTTAACTCTATCATCAAAGTCAGAAAACAGGATGCACATTGCATAGCCGTGTTTAAGCTCCATATTAAATATACCTTCATAAAACTGCACTTCGTTTAAGGTGCCTACATTAAACATCTTATAGGAAACAAACTGCGCCTCAAGAAAAGGAATTATTTTATTTATCCTGTCCTTTAATTCTACTTCTATTAAAAAATTTCTCCTCTTGTTTTCAATGGCGGAATATAATTTGTTTATAGTCTCAATTACCTTTGATTTATTTATTGGCTTTAAAAGGTATTCAAAAACTCCTAAGTTAAGGGCCTCCTTTGCATAGTCAAAATATTCATAGGCAGTAAGTATGACAAAAAATATATCGCTATTTGCAGCCTTAATCTGCCTTATGGCTTCTATGCCATCTATCCCCGGCATATGAATGTCCATAAATATAACATCCGGTTTAAGCTCAATTGCCTTTTCTATTGCTTCTCTACCTGAACTTGCGGTTCCTATAACCTTAACATCATCAAAGTTCTTAGATATTATTATCTTCAGAGCATCTAATACAAGATATTCATCATCAACAATCAAAACCTTTAACATGCCTTCACATCCTTTATTATTGGATTTTCCTTTGGTATTTTTAATGTTATCTTGGTTCCTTTATCTAGCTTGCTTTCTATGTTTATTAATTCACTCCTATCTTTAATGTTAAATAAAATCTCCAGCCTTTCTAAAACATTATTCATTCCTATTCCTGTAACGTG
Source organism: Caloramator sp. (assembly GCA_026416875.1). Classification (GTDB taxonomy): domain Bacteria; phylum Bacillota; class Clostridia; order Clostridiales; family Caloramatoraceae; genus Caloramator. Next base: position 26,765 of record JAOAEI010000015.1, on the reverse strand, counting down.
CTTTTTAGATAACCTGTTATCTACTCCTGATGTGATTATTTTCTTAGCAGTTTCTTCATCCATGCCCATTCCATTATCTATTATTTCAATTATAATGCTTTCCTCCATAGTTCTTACATTTAAGCAAATCTTACCTGGTCTTTCTAAATTTTGAAGCCCGTGGACATAAGCGTTTTCAACTATTGGCTGCAAAGTTATCCTCGGCACTTTAACATCAAGGGCCTTTTCGTCTATATCAGTAATGAATTCTATTCTACTTCCAAACCTCATCTTTAATATTTCCATGTAGTTTTTTACATGATCTATTTCATCTCCTAAAGAAACTAAATCATCAATATTTTTTAAATTATACCTAAAAAGCTGTGCTACCTTTTCAATAAACTCCGAAGCCCTTTCAGAACCTTCTATCATTGCAAGCTGAGAAGCTGCATTTAGCGTATTAAAAAGAAAATGGGGATTTATCTGGGATTGTAAAAATTTTAGTTCTGCCTCCTTTAAAAGGCTTGCCATCTTTATGTTTTGAAGTTCCTGCTCCTTTAGCCTTTTTTCAACCTCTGCTTGTCTTTTTAGCTCATTTATATAATTTTTTATACTCTCTACCATTTTTATAAACGCACCTGCAAGAATATCCGTCTCATCTCCCGTATTTGGCTTGTTAATTTCTATATCAAAGCTTCCCTTTGCTATCTTTTCTACCGAATTTGAAAGGTCGGATATAGGCTTTGTAAGCCTATATGTTGACATAATCGCTATATATAAAGATAAAATTATAGACACTATTATTGTAAAAAAGCTAAGATAAGTTATAAAACTCATGTTTTTATTTATATTTTGATATCTTTCTGATTCTGTTTTTAGTTTATTGTCTAAAAGCTTGTCATAATACTGGTTTATATAGCCACTTATCTCTATTGAGCGCTGAAAATTTGAAATATACCTGCTGCTGATTCTTCCTCTTTTGGCAAGAACAGCTTTGTCTGTTTCGCTTAAAAGCTCATCGAGCATATTTCCGATATCTTTTAAAATAAGGAGTTTACTATCATATTCAAGATTTCTTGATATTTGATTTGAAATTCCTTGAAGCCGATTATAATAATTATAATAATTAAGAAGATTTTTAGAGGAAGCCGTAGTTAAATATTTTTCAAGTTCCGTCATAAGTCCATTTATATTGTTTTTAAGCTCGCTTAAATAAACATAATCCTTTATGATGCTATTTGTATTGTTCATAACAATCTTTGTAGTATAAAAGGAAAAAAAGCTTGTGCTAGTTAAAAGGAAAATTGTAAAAAGAAAATAGATTATAATCCTTTTTCTGATTCCTAAAAATTTAAAAATCTCCCTGTTCATATAAGTTCTCCCACTTTCGGTATTTGTTTTTTATATTTTCCCTTTTTCTAAAGTTATTTAGCTCATCTTTTGTAATCACCTTTATTTCAGCTTCTATAAAGGTCGGTATATTATTCCCCTGCTTTACATCCACAAGGGCTTTTACACTTTCATAGCCCATCCTATAGGGGTCACTTGCAACTGTTCCAAATATAATCTCCTTCTCTATATAGCGATTTATTTCCTCTGAAATCCCATAGCCCACAAGAGTAATTTTCCCAACCATGTTTCTATCGACGATAAGCTGTGCAGCTCCTAATGTATCTGCTGAACTTACTGTAAATATCGCATTTATTCCTTCATTCGAATCGATTATCTTTTGTGTAATTTCCTCAGCACTTAAAATACCCATCTTAGATGTGTAGTATCTTATAATCTTCATATCTGGATAATCCTTAATGGTACTTAAAAAACCGTTCATTTTAAGATTATTTTCAATAGAGTCTCCTTCGGAATCGCTGTTAGAGATAACAGCAACCTTTGCTTTGCCTTCCGTAGCCTTAACAAGGAGTTGTGCAGCCTTTTTCCCTATTTCAAAGCTATTAGTCCCAACAAAGGCATATCTTTTGCTTTTGCTGTTGTCGTTTTCTAATGTTATAACGGGGATGCCTTTATAAAAGGCCCTATCTATGAGCTTTGTAAAATCTTCAGTATTAAATGCATGGGTTATGATTCCGTCAACCTTAGATAAAGTTGCTATATCTATAAATCTTAGCTCTTCCTTTGGATCGTTAAAGCGAGGTGCACAAAACTCAACAACAACATTAAAATCCCTTGCTGCAGCTTCTGCACCCTTTATGGTCTCCATCCAAAAGGGATCAACAGAGTTTTGAACTATAAAATAAAAATGGTATTTAGGTTTTAAAAATACAGATTTTATTGCCTTGTTATCAACATTTAAAAGAATTATCCCCCCAAGTATATCTAAAAATAATAAAATAAGTATTATATTTTTAAATAAAAACCTTCTAAGGTTTTTAAGATGCCTCATTTGTTCCCTCCTGAAAGAATATTTTGATTTTTATTATAACACAAAATTATTTGTAATTTTATATAGTTTTAAAAGGAATCACTAGAAGGAAAATGTAAGATGGATGTCAATTAGAATAAGTAATAAAAAACGTTCTTATCATGAAACATGACAAGAACGTTTTAACCTCACATCAAAATAACTTCACAAATTTTGCATTTGGTTAAAAAGAAATTTCCCTTCCTTCTTTACGCCACTTGGCAAACTCAGCTGTTGCTGTAAATAAAACGTCTGAAGATGAGTTAAGGGCTGTTTCACAGGAATCCTGAATAACGCCAACTATAAAACCTACACCTACAACCTGCATTGCAATATCATTTGGAATTCCAAACAAGCTGCATGCAAGAGGAATTAATAATAGTGAACCACCAGCCACACCTGATGCACCGCAGGCACTTATAGCTGATAGAACGCTTAGGATAAAGGCCGTAGGAATGTCAACCTTTATACCTAGGGTATTAGCAGCTGCAAGGGCTAAAACAGATATTGTAACTGCAGCTCCCGCCATGTTTATAGTTGCACCAAGCGGAATTGATACTGAGTAGGTGTCCTTGTCAAGCCCTAAACTTTCGCAAAGGCTCATATTAACTGGAATGTTAGCTGCTGAACTTCTTGTAAAGAAGGCCGTAATACCGCTATCCTTTAAACACTTAAAAACAAGAGGATATGGATTTTTACGGATGTATAAGAAAACAATAATAGGATTAACTACAAGGGCTACAAAGAGCATTGCACCAACAAGAAGAACTATTAATTGCCCATAGCTTAATAGAGCTTGAATTCCATTAGTAGCGATTGACTCGAACACAAGCCCCATGATTCCAAGGGGTGCAAAATTAATAACCCATCTAACTATTGTTGATAGTGCATCTGCAACATTAGCTATTATCGTCTTTGTAGAATCAGCAGCATTTCTTAAGGCAATACCTAAAAGAACTGCCCAGGATAGTATTCCTATATAATTGGCATTAAAAAGTGCCTTTACAGGATTATCAACAAGATTCAATAAAAGTCCCTTTAATACTTCAGTAACCCCACCTGGAGGTGTTAAATTGCCAGCACCTTCTCCTGACAGAGTTAATGTAACAGGGAACATAAAGCTTGCAATAACACCTATAAGGGCTGCTGAAAATGTTCCTATTAAATAGAGGACTATAATAGATTTCATATTAGTCTCATGTCCACTCTTATGCTGGGATAAAGCAGAAGTAACTAAGAATAATACCAAAATAGGTGCAACAGCCTTTAAGGCACCAACAAACAATGAACCAAAGATAGTAACCGGCTTTGCTGTCTCTGGCATAGTAAGCGCTAAGATGATACCTACGATTAATCCTACGACAATTCTTTTGACTAAACTAAGACGATTCCATTTTTGGATTAGACTATTCATCCCTTCTCCCCCTCTTAATAATCTTGTAAGTTACCACTAAAGTATAAGTGGAACTTAACAAAAATAATTTTAACATATATCATGTCGAAATTAAAGTAAAAAATTTTGGAATTTTTATTCTTTTTGTCGTATTTTGAATATTTTAATTTTATAATCTTTAAAAAAATAATAAAACCTCCATGATATTATGGAGGTTACCACAAATCTTTACTTGAGGTTGATATACCTACTGCTCCGCTAGAGAGGGCATTTTCTATATCGCTTTTATCTAAAATCAATCCCCCAGCAATTACAGGGACATTTATATAGCAATGTATTTTTTCGATTACCTTATAGGCTAAGCCTGGCATAATCTCCACTGCATTGGGTTTATCTTCTAAAATGTTTTTTATCCCGGTTTCAAGGGACCTTGAATCTAAAAGGAAAATCCTTTGTATGGCAATTAAGTTTTCATTTTTTATGGCCTTAATTAATGTAGGTTTTGTAGTTATTACTCCATCAACACCGACATGCTTTAAAAACTTTACGGCTTCTTCATCCTTGCCAAGCCCATCAACTAAATCTATATGGGCAAATACCTTTTTACCTTTGTTTTTAATCCTTTTTACAGTATCCTTTATATTCATTATGCCTCCGCAAAGCAAAAAGATAACCCTAACATCCCTTTCTAAAGCTAAATCGACATCCTTGATGTTTTTTATTGCTGCTATAATAGGCTTTTGACTTAAATCATCAAGTATCTCCTTCATACAAAGCCCCCTAATCTTTAATTTTCTCCACCCTTGATGTTGCAACAACATTAGCGCCAGTTCCAAGAACATTTTCAATTATTATATCCCCGATATAAATTGGCGCTTTAGCTTCAACTTTATTTATCTCCTTCATTATATCAAATATTTTATTCTTTGGAACCTCCCTATCCGTTTTAACCGATAAAAGGGGCCTATCTCCATCCTTAACCTTAACGGTTGTTGTTATGATTCTTGTTGGATTTGTTATTTCATTTTTTGCGTAGTCTTCTCCCTTTTTGCATTTATTTCCTTTTACTTTTATTTCTCCATCTATATCTACCTGAAGCTGACATCCTAAGGGGCAGTTTATACAAGTCATATATTTAGTCATTCTTCCACCTCCTTAAGTTCAAATACAAGCTCTTCATCAACTCTTTGAAGGATTTCCTTAGACAGTTTTATTCTCTCCATCTCTCCAGGCGAAACATGGTTTTTCTTAATCTTGTATATTACACCTTTTTTATCCCTAACTACTAGGTATACGTTTTTATAGACATCATTAACCCTCATATAAAAATTAACCTCTTCCCTAATATTTTGGGGGCAAATAAAATTCGGAACTACATATCTTATCCCCTTCATCGCTATAGTTTTGAATATTTTTTCCCATTTGATCCTTTCTCCTTTAATATATTTTGCTGCCCCATATCCTGCAAGGTAACTTTCCATAGTAACATAGTCGACAAGATCATGAACATGAACTACATTCCCACAGGCAAATATCCCCTCAACACTAGTTTCCATAAGTTCACTTACATATGCTCCATTTGTAATTGGGTTTATATCAATATCCGCTTCCCTTGACAATTCGTTTTCTGGAATAAGTCCAACGGATAAGAGCAAAGTATCGCATTCTACAAACTTTTCCGTTCCCTCAATAGGTCTTTTATTTTCATTCACCCTTGCTATAGTCACCCCTTCAACCCTATGTTTCCCATGTATTTTAGTAACTGTATGATTAAATAAAAGGGGAATATCAAAATCCTCAAGGCACTGAACTATATTTCTTTTTAATCCTGTTGAATAGGGCATAATTTCAACCACCATTTTGACCTCTGCCCCCTCAAGGGTCATCCTCCTTGCCATTATTAGCCCTATATCACCTGAGCCTAAAATAACCACCTTTTTGCCTACCATATATCCTTCCATATTTACAAACCTTTGTGCAGAACCTGCAGTAAAAATACCCGCAGGCCGACTTCCAGGAATATTTAAGGCTCCTCTTGTCCTTTCCCTACATCCCATCGCAAGGATTATGGCCTTTGCCTTGATTTCAATTAAACCATCCTTAGGATTTAGCGCTGTTATCCTTTTATCCTTTGATAAATGAAGAACCATCGTCTCAAGTTTATAATCTATCCCTAAAGCTTCAACCTCATCTATAAACCTTTGAGCATACTCCGGTCCTGTAAGCTGTTCTTTAAACACATGCAATCCAAACCCGTTATGGATGCATTGTTGAAGGATTCCCCCAAGCCTTTTATCCCTTTCTAATATAAGGATATCATCGATTCCGTTTTTCTTTGCCTCTATTGCAGCAGCAAGGCCTGCAGGGCCTCCACCGATTATTACTAAATCCCTTTCCATTTTCCCACCCCTTTTATTTTGTCCTTCCTGTTAAAATATAGCTTCCTTCTTCTGATTTTAATATTTCCGTCATTGGAACATTAAGTTCCCTTGAAAGTATTTCCACTACCCTTGGCATACAAAATCCTCCTTGACATCTTCCCATTCCAGCCCTTACTCTTTTTTTAACTCCATCTACAGTCCTTGCTCCAAGGGGCCTTTTTATTGCATTTACAATATCTCCCTCTGTTATGTGCTCACACCTGCATATTATCCTGCCATATAAACTATTTACAGAAAGAGCATTCCTTTTCTCATCCTCTGTCATATTGATAAACAGCTTTGTATTTTTTCTTTTATTTATAAAGTTAGCTTTTTTGTATAACTTCAATCCTTGATTCTCTAGAAGGCTTACAACATAGGGGGCAATTGCAGGGGCTGCAGTTAGTCCTGGTGATTCTATTCCTGCGGCATTTACAGCGTTTTTTGTGGGGATATTTATTACAAAATCACCTGTGCTTGGGGTTGCCCTAACCCCTGCAAAGGAGGTGATTATATCCCTTAGATTTAAGTTTTTAACACTTCTATTTGCACCCCTTATAATCTCCTCTATCCCTTCCCTTGATGTAGAAACATCATCCCTTATATCTATCTCACGAGCATTAGGCCCTACAAACAAATTACCATGGACTGTTGGGGCAACGAGTATGCCCTTTCCTTTTTTTGAAGGTGGTTGAAATATTGTCCTTGTAACTAAATTTCCAGAGGATTTATCAAACAGGCAGTATTCTCCCCTCCTTGGGATTATCCTGAATTTTTCTCCGCCGAGCATGTCGTTTATTTCATCTGAAAATAACCCAGCAGCATTAACAATATAATTAGATTTAAAGGCGCCTTTATTTGTTTCTATCACAAAATGGTCCTTTTCTTTATATATTTTATCTACCTTTGTGTTGAGCATAAATTCAACGCCGTTTTCATTGGCATTTTCGGCAAGGGCAATGGCAAGTTCAAAGGGTGACACTATTGCTGCAGTTTTAGCATAAAGGGCACCAACAACATTTTCCTGTAGATTGGGTTCTAGGGATAAAAGGGTATTCTTATCTATTATCGAAAGTTCCTTAACTCCATTTTTTAGCCCCCTTTCATAGAGGGTCTCAATTTGTTTCGTATCTTCATCATCAAAGGCTAAAACCAATGAACCGTTTCTTTTATAAGGAACATCTAACTCTTTGCAAATTTCCTCATACATTTGACTCCCTAAAACGTTAAACTTAGCCTTTAGAGTTCCTTCCTTTGCATCGTAGCCTGCATGAAGTATTCCGCTGTTTGCCTTTGTTGAACCATTGGCAATATCGCTGCTTTTTTCTATTACAAGGCATTTTAAATCATATCTTGATAGCTCCCTTGCAATGCTTACTCCTACAATCCCGGCCCCAACTATAATAACATCAAACATAAGTATTCCCCCTTAAAATAAATTAAGCCATGGAAAAAAGACCACCTTAAGTGGTTTTTTCCATGGCTCTCAACTCTCGCCGAAATATTCTGTTAATTATATTTTATCACAAATAATTAGCCCAATCAATCCTCCTTTTCCCATAAAAGGGCCCTTTGGACGGCTCTATGCCAGCCTTTAATTAGTTTCTCTCTTTTTTCATCCTCCATGTTCGGCACAAATCTTCTATCAACTGACCAATTATTAATTATATCCTCTTTATCCTTCCAAAAACCTACCGCAAGCCCTGCTAAATAGGCTGCACCAAGGGCTGTTGTTTCTATTACCTTTGGTCTATAAACATCAACATTTAAAATATCCGCTTGGAACTGCATTAAAAAGTTATTTGCCGAAGCTCCGCCATCCACCCTCAGCTGCTTTAGTTTAACTTTAGAATCCTCCTCCATAGCCTTTAAAACATCCATAGCTTGATATGCGATTGATTCAAGGGCCGCCCTTATAATATGCTCCTTTTTAGCACCCCTTGTAAGTCCGACAATAGTTCCTCTGGCATACATATCCCAATAGGGTGCTCCAATGCCTACAAAGGCAGGAACAAGGTAAACTCCGTTTGAATCCTCAACAGCAGTTGCGTATTCTTCTGTATCGGAGGCCCTTTTGATCATCCTAAGTTCATCCCTTAGCCATTGAACAATCGCCCCTGCCATAAATATGCTTCCCTCAAGGGCATATTCCACTTTGCCGTCAACTCCCCAAGCTATAGTGGTTAAAAGGCCCTTTTTGGATTTAACAGGCTCATTTCCTGTATTCATAAGCATAAAACATCCAGTTCCATATGTATTTTTTGCCATACCCTTTTCAAAGCATCCCTGACCAAACAAAGCCGCCTGCTGGTCTCCTGATGCTCCTGATATTGGAATTTCGCCGCCTATAACCTCCGTTGCAGTATAGCCATATATGCAGCTTGATTCTTTAACCTCAGGGAGCATAGATTTTGGAATGCCTAAAATTTTTAATATTTCATCATCCCACTTCAATTCATATATGTTGTATAGTAGTGTCCTTGAGGCGTTGGAATAATCTGTAACGTGAACTTTTCCACCGGTTAAATTCCAAATAAGCCAAGTATCAATTGTCCCAAATAAAAGTTCTCCCTTTTCTGCCCTTTCCCTTGCACCTTCAACATTATCAAGAATCCATTTTATTTTGGTTCCTGAAAAATAAGCATCTAATACAAGACCTGTTTTTCCCCTTATTAAATCTTCATACCCTCTATTCTTTAATTCATCACAAATCTCCGATGTCCTTCTGCACTGCCAAACTATTGCATTATATATAGGCTTTCCTGTCCTTTTGTCCCATACAACAGTCGTCTCCCTTTGATTTGTAATCCCAATTGCAGCAATATCGCCTGCTGTAAGGCCTGCCTTTGCAATAGCTTCATTGGCAACCCCGATTTGTGTTGCCCAAATTTCCATCGGATCATGTTCAACCCAACCAGCTCTTGGATAAATTTGGGTAAACTCCTTTTGGGCCATTGAAATTATATTGCCTTCCTTATCAAAAACTACTGCCCTTGAACTTGTAGTCCCCTGATCCAAGGCTAAAATATACTTTGACATGTTACCCCCCCTAAAAAAAGCCGCAATACTACCTTTGTAGCATTGCGGCTCTCCTTTCTCTGCCATATAGTATTATTTTAACATAAAATTACTGATTTTTTCAATGATATGTTGACCTTAGATATATTCTTGCTCCTTCTATTTTCTTTGCCGTTATTCTAAATATCCAATTTGATAAGGATAACGGGAGAATAAAAATATCAAGGTTTATTTCATTTCCACTATTTACTAATTTTTTAATAACTTTTTTATAATTATGCATTACTCTAACTTTTACTCCTAGAATATATATTGGATTATGTTTAAAATATTTAACCTTTTTCTTCATTAAATAGGCTTCTGAGATTTCAGGGTGTTTTTTAAGTATGTTGATTATTCTATTTACATGATTTTCGTCAAGATCATGGCAAATAAATTCATCTTTATAAGACAAAATACTTCTCTCCTTTTTCCCACATTCCACCATTTCGTTATGCCTCAAGGCTTTATTGTAATATTCCTGAGCCTTTTCCCTATATCCTTGTTTAGAATAATAGTTATAAATATACCAGCATGTATTTTGATGGCATTTTACATATGCTTCTTCTAAGAATTTTTCGCTAATGTTTATCGCTCTTTCAAGATAAAATAGCCCCTTATTATTGTTAAGAGATAATAGCGCTTTTCCAAGATAATAGTTAGCTTTTAAATGCTCTTCTTTTAATGATAATACCTCCATATACAGTGGTATGGCCTTTTCTGCTCCATTTACCATATGTGTATAATATGCATAATAGTAAAGTCCATCAACATCTAAATTCTCCTTGCCATACTTTTCAAGACTATTAAGCTTTATTTTGTATCTTTTAAAATTTGAATATCTTTTAGACCATTTATTTTCCACTCCTTCATACCAATGCCTACTACATATAACGCTTAACTCATCTAACAGTTCCTTAGAAAAATAATGTGGGGCTGCATCAGATACTACCACTGTTAATTCCTTTAATTTCCCTCCAATAACTTCAATACGATCCTTAATGCAAGGGTGCGTATCACCGATATTTGTTCTTTCTCCCATAATCTCACTTAAATAGATGCGTAATTTATCACAGTCAAACCCCTGTTTTAAAAAAATTTGAAGCCTTGTAAATACATCTATAGGTGGCTTATACTGAAATTTGTTTCTTTTATAAATTTTCTTCCAAAACTCCTTATTCAATGCCCTTAACTTTAATGATGTGTTAATCAACATATTGGTATAAGTATCAACACCCACAAGCTGTGCAGCAAGCTTGTCTGCTTCATGTTCAGCTAACCTTTTATAAACCGAAGAATATGCTTCAAAAAACGGAATATATCTTCTAAAAAACCAACTAAAAATAATATTCCCCCAATGTTCCTTTTGTTCAAGCTGTAATAATATCCTATTCCAGGTTTCCCTAACACGATAAATGAGCACTCCACTTCTACCGTGTTTCGAAGATAAATGTGCTATTTCATGAGCTAATATTGCTCTTAGTTCTTCAACTGATGATGCTAAAATCAAAGGAAGACCTATAAACAAATAATTTTTGTAAAAACCAAATAACCCAAACTTTGGAACCGATACTATCGATGCGTTGTATTCATCTGTAATATAAATATGATGAACCTTAGAAGATTTTAAGCTCTTTACAATTTTATCCACTTCCTTAAATAGCTCAGGGCAGTCCTTCCTCATTAAGGGTATTCCTCCAGGAGGATAAATCTTTTCCCAAAGTCCTTTAATTATATAATATGATAAGCCAAGAAGGGCAATCGCTATCTTAAAAAACTTAAAGCTTCCTGATATCAACATATTGATTATTAATAATGCTGAAACAACAAAAAGAACAAACAAAATACCAAAAATATACCCATATCCTAATATTAAAAGCAAAAATGTCCTCCTTTTATAATCTTTAGGACTCTCCTTTGCCATTTTTTCCAACTTCTCAATTAAGTTATAGTATTTTTCATTATTCATTTAAATCCCCTATTCCTTCTAAAATAATTCTTGCTCTATATGAAAACTTAAAATATGTTTATAATTTCATGAAAATTTTACAACAAAATTTTCAATAAAAACCAATTTCATATTATTCGAAACTTTTTAATAAACCTTTATTTTATCTACTTCGTTAATTGAAAAACAAATTTTATTTTATGCTATTATATTTTTTAAAGCATATAATCTTTACTTATGATACGGTTCACCATTGATTATCCTATATGCCCTATAGATTTGCTCAAGTAAAATCAAACGCATGAGCTGGTGGGGGAAGGTCATTTTGGAGAAGGAGAGCTTAAAATCGGCTCTATTTAAAACCTCCTTAGATAATCCAATGGATCCCCCTATTATAAAGGCGATGCTGCTGTTTCCCTCTATAGCCCTTTGGCTAATAAACTTTGCAAATTCTTCTGAAGATAATTGTTTCCCTTGAATGTCAAGGGCAACGACGAACATGTTATCCTTGATATGTTTTAAAATGTTTTGCCCTTCCTTATCCTTTATGTTTTCCCCTTCCCTTTCAGATAAATTCTCCGGTGCCTTTTCATCAGGAACTTCTATTATTTCAACCTTTGCATATTTTGAGAGCCTTTTTAAATATTCACTTATTCCTTCTTTTAAATATTTCTCCTTTAGTTTGCCTACAGAAATTATCGTTAGATTCATATTGTCCTCCTTCAAATAATTTATAATACAATTTTATTTATAATAAAAATTATTGTAAAGCAAAAAAGCTACCCCATTTAAAGGGTAGCCTATTATTATTTACTCCCTATTTAGAACTAAATTCACTACAACTCCAACTATCGCCGCAAAGCTAAGGCCTTGTATTTTTACAGTTTCCGTTACAGGTATTCCTATGCTTATTCCTGTGTATGATGGCAATAATCCAAGAACAAGAACTGTCGCCATTACTATTATATTCTTTAGGTTAAATTTTACTTTGCTATTTCTTATCGTCTGAACTCCTATTAAGGCTATCATCGAATACAGCATAAAGCTTATTCCGCCCATTACTGGAACCGGAATCGACTTTAAAGCCCCTCCAACCTTTCCTATAAATCCTAAAACCATCGCAAAGGCTGCCGTCATTCTAAGGATTGAAGGATCATAATTTTTTGTTATGGCTAAAACTCCTGTATTTTCACCATAGGTTGTATTTGCAGGTCCGCCTATAAATCCAGCTGCCATAGTTGCCAATCCATCGCCTAGAAGGGTCCTATTAAGCCCTGGATCCTTTATAAAGTCCTGTCCTACTACCTGTCCGTTTGTTGTGATATCCCCTATGTGTTCCATAAACACTGCAAGGACAACCGGTGCAATGATTGCAATTGCTGCTAAATTAAACTTTGGTAAAGTAAAGTGTGGAACCTCTATAAGCTTTGCTGAGGCTATAGTTGATGTATCAACTATTCCTAAGAAGGCTGAGAGGATATACCCAAAGGTAACCCCTATTATTATTGAAAGCTGTTTTAAAAGCCCCTTTCCTAACAAGGTTACAACAACTGCAACTAATAGGGTTGCTATCGAAACAAGATAATTTGTCTTTGCACTGTTATATGCTACAGGAACCAAGTTTAATCCTATTACCATTATCATAGGTCCTACAACCTGTGCAGGCAGGAATTTCTTTATTCTTTCAACACCTATTTTTTCAACCACCAAGGATACTAGGACATAAATTAGTCCCGCAACTACTATTCCGCCCTGTGCATATCTTAAATCTCCAAAGGATTGTTTTACAGCAATTATGCCTGGAATAAAGGCAAAGGATGATCCTAAGAAAACCGGAACTTTTTTCTTTGTGCAAAGGTGGAATATCATGGTTCCAAGACCTGCTGAAAATATAGCCACCGATGGGTCAAGACCTGTTAAGATGGGAACTAAAACTGTGGCACCAAACATCGCAATAAGATGCTGAATGGCAAGGATTATTCTTTTTAGTCTTTCAAATAAAGTAATCTCCTCAACTAATTGTCCTTTTACTACTATTTTTTCTTGCATTTTAAAACCTCCTTTTTCAGCCTCGCTGGACTGATTTAAAAGTTTTGGGCACAAAAAAACTTCCTACCCTGAGAGGTAAGAAGTTATAAGCACTCTTATGCAAAACCTTTAACATCTTACCAGCCTCACGGGACTGATTTAAAGACCTCTTTTTATCTTTAATATCATAACATATTATTTTTTAAAAATCAATAGCATTATCTTAAAACATCCACTGTAAGATTGTCGATGGAATCTAGGACAACTTCAACTTCCCTTACCATGCCTATAGGATTTTTTATCTTTAATTTTACTTTGCCTCCAATTTCCTTTAAATATAATTCCCTTTTAAGGTCTACAACTTTATTAACCTCCACACCATCAATTGAGAGAATAACATCCCCCTCTTTTATTCCTGCCTTAAAGCCCGGACCATCCTCAACAACTTCGTAAACATAAATTCCTCTATCTATGTTGTAATTATAATATCTTGCTGTTTCAACATCAAAGACCTTAAGCCCCAATGTTGGCGGCTTAAAATCTCCCTTTTCCCTTAAGGATTTTAATATTGGCTTTATTATGTTTATTGGAATAGCAAAGCCAATTCCTTCATATTCCGATGCTTTAACTGAATTTATCCCTATGACCTCCCCCCTAAGATTTATAAGGGGGCCTCCGCTGTTTCCTTTATTTATTGCTGCATCCGTCTGAATAAGATCCTCCATAAACTTTCCCTTTTCAATTTCAATTGTTATATCCTTACCGCTTATTATTCCAGCTGTAACGGTCCTATGATACCTTAAGTTTAAGGGATTCCCTATGGCAAGAACGCTGTCCCCAATATTTATAAGGTTAGAATCCCCTAAGGTTACCTCCTTTAAACCCTCTTCTTCAATCTTTACTATAGCAAGGTCTAAAACCCTATCCTCAAAAACAACTGTTCCGGTATACTCTCTACCATCTGTTAAAGTTATGACCATATTCTTATCAAGAACATGGCTGTTGGTGGCAATAAACCCATTTGAGTCGATTATAAAGCCAGATGCTACTTGTCCTTTGCTAGATATTGATACTACAGAAGGTAAAACCTTATTTGCTGCATAGGAAAAATCGGTAGTCTTTTCGATGATAATCCTATTTTCTATTTTATTTTCCTCTTTACCTTCAATCGCAGCAGGGAAAAAGGTAACCATCAAAAAAGCACCTATTACTGCACCTAAGATTGAAACTACAAAATAAGAAAAAAGGGAAGGTCTTCTCTCCTCCATAAAAACCACCTTTTAGATAGATTGAACCCTCCCAACCCTATCTCTATGGGCAATATCAATTATAATATCTTCTCCATCCCTTACACCATTCATCTCTAAAATTGAAATAACCGTTCTTAAGGCAAGCTCAGGATAGTTGTTAGTTTGACTTAAATGCCCAAGCATAACCTTTTTTATTCTTTGGTTTAATATTTCTAAAATAGTTTTTGCAGCATCTTCATTGGAAAGATGCCCTTTGTCGCTTAGTATTCTCCTTTTTAAATGATAGGGATATGGACCTATCTTTAAAAGTTCAACATCGTGATTTGACTCTAATAGTATAAAATCAGAATCCTTTATGTTTTCTTTAACCTCTTTGCTGGCATGCCCTATATCAGTTGCAATTGATATTTTTTTATTTTTATGATAGAAGCAATATCCAACAGGGTCAACAGCATCATGGGGGATTTTAAAGGGTTTTATGAATATATCTCCAATTTCAAAGCCTTCGTATCCTTCAAAAACCTTAATATTGTGAAGCTTTACCTCGCCTATCGCCTTATAAATTGCATTCCATGTATTAGTATTAGCATAAATAGGAATATTAAACCTTCTCGATAAAATTCCTGCAGCCTTAATATGGTCATCGTGTTCATGGGTTATTAATATTCCTTTTATTTCCGTAGGATCAATTCCAATTTCCTTTAATCCCTCTTGGACTTTTTTTCCTGTAAGACCTGCATCCACTAAAAGCTTAGTCTTTTCCGTTCCTACATAAAGGCAGTTTCCGCTGCTTCCGCTGTATATTGAGCAAAACTCCATAGAATCTCCTCTTTCGAATAAAATGTATCAAACTATATTATAATTCTTTATAGGTAAAATAACAATAAGTTAACTGAAGCTCAGTTAACTTATTGAAAAATTTCTAAAAAAACATCTACAATTTTAGGATCAAATTGAGTCCCTGAACATCTTTTTATCTCTTCAATGGCCTCCGCGTGGGTTTTAACTTTATTGTAGGGCCTTGTATTTGTCATGGCATCATAGGAATCTGCAAGGGCAAGTATTCTGCATTCTATTGGAATTTGTTCCCCCTTAAGGCCTAAAGGATATCCTTTTCCATCCCATCTTTCATGGTGCTTTAATATAAGATCAGCAACTCCCGCAAGTTCTGGTGAGGATACTGCAATTCTATATCCCTTTTCAGGGTGGCTTTTTAAAACCTCCCATTCTTCCTCTGTCAAAGGCTCCCTTTTATTTAATATATCATCTGATATTGCAACCTTTCCAAGATCGTGCATGTCTGCAAGGAGTAAAAGGTTATTTTTTTGAACTTCTCCTAAATTAAGCTTTTCTGCCATCCTTTGCACCATTCCCTTTACCCTATCAATATGTCCCTTAGTAACATAGTCCTTCTCTCCTAAAGCAGCCATTAGAACGTTTATAATTTGATTTTTAGAACTTGTTTTATCTAAAAGTTTATTCTTATACATGTTACCATCAGCTTCTTTAAAAACAGTTTGAAAATCCCTACCATCATCCTTTACTGCCATCCCAAGGGCAACGCTTAAAGTTAAAATCTTTTCACCTATACTCTCATTATGTTTCTCTATATTTTGTCTAATTTCATTTAATATTTTCTCTACTTGTTCTTTTTCTGTATTAGGCAGTAAAACTAAAAACTCATCTCCTCCTAATCTAAATACTATATCCTTATCCCTCTTAGATTCTAATAAAATCTTTGAAAAGGAAATTAAAAGCTTATCTCCATACAGGTGCCCTAATGTATCGTTAACAAGTTTTAAACCGTTAACATCTGCCATAATAATCCCAATGGGCAATTGCCTGTCATCTATATTCTTTATATAGTTTTGAAAATATCTAAAATTATAAAGCCCTGTTAATGTATCGTGATAGCTTAAATATTCTAATTCCTTTTCATATTTTTTCTGAGTTGTAATGTCGGTATAAATCCCATACCCTCCTTGTATGTGTCCATTTATCTTAATTAAAATACTTCTAATTAGAACATTGATAGGTTTTTTCTCCTTATTAAATCTTACAGTTTCAATATTACAAAATCCTTTCTGAAAAACTTGTTTGCTAATACTTCGAGCTTCTATAACGCTTTTTTCATCAGTAATTAAATCATCTATATTTTTTTTTATACATTCTTCCTTTTTAAATCCAAATAATTTTTCAAAGGATTCGTTTACATCTGCAATAAGACCTGTTTTATCAAATTCAACCAATGCATCTGGAGAGTTTTCAAAGAGTGCTTTTCTTTTTAGCATTTCCTCCATAAGCCTTCTATAATCAACATTTAATTTATATATATAGGATATGAATAAGATTATTGTAAATAACACCATGTGATAAATAGCAGATTTTATTGAAAAAAGAAGCTTAAACATCACCTTAAATGTGTTTTGGACATACATACCGGTCCCTATATATGCATCTATTTCTGGGATACCTCTTACATAGGAAAGCTTCAACTGATGTTCGCTGGAGCCTGGAGGTGCTAAGTAATATGAAACAAATGAACCTTGTGGATGTTCCTTTGCTGCCTTGACAAGTTCCCTTATTACATAAGTCCCATTTATATCTTTATAATTCCAAAAATTTTTTCCTTCTTTTTCCCTTTCAAAGGGTTGAACAATATATGTCCCTTCATAGCTGCTCATAAAAATATAATTTTTTGCATACTCATCCTGATAGGTCATTCTTCTTACAATTTCTGCAATACTTTTTATAGCCTCCTCCTTTGAAATTTTTTTCTGTTTTTTTAATTCTATAATCGGTAATATAGCATTATAGGCCATATCAACCTTTTGCTTTAGCTCATTTTTCCTTTGGGTTTCAACTTGATAATAAAACCTATCTGTAAGTATTTTTACATAATAAATTTGATATAGTATTAATAAAAAAAGTAAAAAGGCAAAAACCTTAAAGAGATTATATTTATGCATATAGTTTGTCCCCTCCTATAACAACATTATATGGTAAAATACAACCTTTATCAACAATCAGTGACAAAATTCGCAATATAATTATGTTTTATAAATTTCTTTTTATATCGTATAATATTTTTTAGAGCATAAGTTTCTTTAATATAAGGAGAGTGATATTATGTCGATTTACGATAAAGCTCTAACCTTTCATGAAAAGGTAAAGGGAAAAATAGAAGTAATATCAAGGGTAGAAGTTAACAATTCTAATGACTTGTCCCTTGCCTATACCCCAGGAGTTGCACAGCCCTGTCTTGAAATACAAAAAGATCCTGATAAAGCCTACATATATACAAGAAAATGGAATACTGTAGCTGTAATATCCGACGGAAGCGCCGTTTTAGGTCTTGGAGATATAGGCCCCTTAGCAAGCCTTCCTGTTATGGAGGGAAAATGCGTCCTCTTTAAAAAGTTTGCAGATGTAGATGCTTATCCTATTGTTATAGATTCTAAAGATGTTGATGAGATAGTTGAAACGATAATTAGAATAGCAAAGGGATTTGGTGGAATAAATTTAGAGGATATATCTGCACCAAGATGTTTTGAAATAGAAAAAAAACTTAAAGAAAGGCTTGACATTCCTGTATTTCACGATGACCAGCACGGAACTGCAGTTGTAACCTTAGCCGCCCTTACAAATGCTCTTAAGATAGTAAACAAGAATATAAGTGAAATTAAAATAGTAGTAAACGGAGCGGGTGCTGCAGGAACTGCAATAACTAAACTTCTTTTATCCGCAGGAGCTAAAAATATTATAGTTTGTGACAAAAAGGGAGTTTTAGATCCTGACGGCGATATTGACAATGCTAAAAAAGAACTTGCAAGCCTCACAAATCCTTATGGCGAAAGGGGCCTTTTAAAGGATGTGATAAAGGGTGCTGATGTATTTATAGGCGTTTCTGCCCCCAATGTGTTAACAGCTGAAATGGTAAAGACAATGAATAGCGACGCGATAATATTTGCAATGGCAAACCCAACCCCTGAGATTTTCCCAGAGGAGGCTAAAAAGGCTGGGGCAAGAATAGTAGGAACCGGAAGGTCCGATTTTGATAATCAAATAAACAACGTCCTTGCCTTTCCAGGAATTTTTAGAGGTGCCCTAGATGCAAGGGCAAAAGAAATAAATGAAGAAATGAAAATCGCTGCAGCCCTTGCTATTGCAAATTCTGTTGATGATGACAAATTAAACGAAAATTATATTATTCCTAAAGCCTTTGACTTAGAAGTGCAAAAAAATGTTGCAAGGGCAGTTTATGATGCAGCTATAAAAAGCAAATAGTAAAATAAAGGTGGGGTTTTCCCACCTTTATTCAAAGTATTGTCTATTATCGGTTATCCTTATTATGCTTGCACCAAGTTTTCTTAGTTTCTCTTCTATCCTTTCGTATCCTCTATCAATATGCTTTACATGGGTAACAGTTGTTGTCCCTTCAGCTGCAAGACCGGCAATTACAAGAGCAGCACCAGCTCTTAAATCGGTTGCCATAACTTCAGCCCCTGAGAGTCTTTCAATTCCATCTATAATTGCTATCTTTCCTTCAACCTTTATATTTGCCCCCATCCTTTTTAGCTCATCAACATGCTTGAATCTACCTTCCCAAATGCTTTCAGTAACAATACTTCTTCCTTCTGATACTGAAAGTAAAGTTGTAAAGGGCTGCTGAATATCCGTTGGAAATCCCGGGTAAGGAAGCGTCTTTATATTTACTGCCTTTGGCCTTTTATCGCAACTAACCCTTACAGAATCCTCATACTCTTCTACATTAATTCCCATTTCTATAAGCTTTGCAGTCATGGATTCAAGATGCTTTGGGATAACATTTTTAATTAAAACATCTCCTCTTGTGATGGCTGCTGCAACCATGTATGTTCCTGCCTCTATTTGGTCTGGTATTACAGAATAGTCGCATCCCTTTAGCTTATTAACTCCAACTATTTTTATAACATCAGTTCCAGCACCCTTTATATTGGCCCCCATAGAGTTTAAAAAGTTTGCAACATCAACAACATGGGGCTCCCTTGCGGCATTTTCAATTATTGTGATTCCTTCTGCCTTACATGCTGCAAGCATTATATT
Organism: Caloramator sp.; assembly: GCA_026416875.1. Lineage (GTDB taxonomy): Bacteria > Bacillota > Clostridia > Clostridiales > Caloramatoraceae > Caloramator. Next base: position 7,186 of record JAOAEI010000015.1, on the reverse strand, counting down.
GATAGTAGCGCCAACCGAAACAACATCAAGGTATATATTGGCACCCTTAAGTCCATTTGGTGCTTCAGCTTTAATATATCCATGTTCTATTGTAACTTTTGCCCCAAGGGCTTCAAAACCCTTTATGTGCTGATCGATAGGCCTTACCCCTATTGAACATCCACCTGGGAAAGCAACCTCTGCTTTTTTATATTTCCCAAGAAGAGCCCCTAAAAGGTAATAGGAGGCCCTCATAGTCCTTACATTTTCACCATGGGCGCTATATGTTTTAATTGTATTTGGATTTATCTTAACATGTCCATCCCTTTCTGAAGTTAAAGATATTCCCATATCTATCATTATATTTTCAAGGCACTTAATATCATGTATATCAGGGACATTATCTATATTACAAAGGCCATCATCTGCTAAAATAGAAGCAGGAAGTATTGCAACAGCAGCATTTTTAGCACCGCTTATATTCACTTCACCAAACAGCCTTTTTCCACCTTCTATCTGTAGTTTATCCATCTCCACCCATCCTTTGCTTAAACTATAAATCCGTAACTTTTATTATATCACTTTCTCCTTCTTAATGTAACTACTTTTTTCTGGTAAATTATAAAGTTTATCGTTTTTTTAAATATTTACTATTGAAAGTATTTATAAAATAAAATATCATTAAAATTAGGGGGTGAATCAATGGATTTTAAGCAAATTGAAGCTTTCATCAACGTAGCTAAATTTAAAAGTTTTTCAAAAGCAGCCGAAGCAATATTCCTCTCTCAGCCTACAATAAGTGCCCATATATCAAACCTTGAAAAGGAACTTAACACAACTTTGTTTGACAGAAGCAGTAAGGAAGTTAATTTGACTCCCGCAGGTAAAATATTTTTCGACTATGCCCTAAATCTTTTAAACATCAGAAACAACGCAATATACTCCATAAATGAATTTCAAAAAACTATTGCTGGAAAACTAAATATTGCATCCAGCACAACGCCCTGTAGATTTTTGCTACCTTCTTTAGTTAAAAAATTCACAGAAAACTATCCTGCTGTTGAATTTGATGTTAAGGAAGACAGCACTAAAAGTGTAATAGAACTCGTGTTAAATGGCGAAGTAGAAATTGGTATAGTTGGCGAGACTATATGCGATGAAAGGCTTGAGTATAAAAAAATAGCAGATGATAATCTCATATTAATAAGTGCTCCAGATGTTCCTTCAATAAACACCATAGAAGATATGATAAAGGAAAAATTCATCTTAAGGGAGAGCGGTTCTGCTACAAGGAATGTTTTTGAAGAGTTTTTAAACTCAAAGGGACTTTTAGAAAAAATAAAGGTTGCTATTGAAACAAGCAGCCTTGAGGCAGTATTACAATTTGTAAAAAACGGACTTGGCGTATCTGTTGTATCTGAGCTTGCCTGTGAAGATTACATTAAGGCAGGATATATAAAAAAGCATGATGTTAAAAATCTGAATTTAAAAAGGAGCATTTATTTAGTCCTCCATCAAAAAAGAACATTATCGCCTGCAGCAAGGGCATTTAAGGAATTTATAAGTAACATTTAAGAAAATTTTGCATATAATATAATGCATAAATTTTTTGAGGGTTAATATGTTCTTTTTAAATAAAAAAATTGACCCTTATATAAAAGATTTGATGAGGATTAATCTTAAAAGCAAGATCCCCGTAATCATATGCTTAAGGGAAGACTCTAAAAAGATAAGGAGCAAAATAACCACATCAAATGGAAAAATAAAGTGGGAATATGAAAATATAAAGGCTATATCCTGCGAACTTTCCTCCCTTTCTATAGATTATATAACTGAATATCCTGAGGTTTCCTTTGTATGTTACGACTATAAGGGCAATCTTTGTTTAAAAAATGCTGAAAAACTTATAGGTTTAAGTTATCCTAAACTTTTTAAGCTAACAGGAAAAGGGATAGGTATAGGTATAGTTGATACTGGGGTGTATCCCCATCCAGACCTTACAGTTAAGCGAAATGCAATAGTATATTTTAAAGATTTAATAAACGGAATTGAAAAGCCCTATGACGATAATGGGCATGGAACGTTTATATCAGGGTGTATAGCAGCATCTAAATGTACATCAGACATTGAAGGAATAGCTCCTGATTCAAATATAGTCATGATTAAAGCCTTTGATGCCTCAGGAAGGGGATTTTTATCTGATGTAATTAAAGCTATCGATATTCTTATAAGCTATTCAGAAAGTTTCAACATAAGAGTAATTAATCTTCCCTTTGAATTCGACATAAATGTAAATATTAATCCATTAGAAGATATCATAAAAACGGCCATCTCAAAGAATATAGCAGTAGTTGCTCCATCAGGAAATTCAGGACCCCAAAGTTTTTCTATTCATTGCCCAGGAAATATAGAGGAGGTTATAACCGTTGGGGGTGTCGAATTCGGTGGAAATATAAAAAATATAAGGGTGTGCAATTTTTCCGGAAGGGGTCCTACTTTAAATAAAACCGTTAAACCTGATATTGTAATGCTTGCATCTAACGTTAAATCATTAGGAGCTGACATAACTTATCTCCCTGGCAGATCATCAAATCTATTAAATCCTTATACTATAAAATCTGGAACATCAATTGCCTCTGCTATAATTTCAGGTGCAATTGCAGTAATCCTTGAGAAAACTTCAAATTTAACACCAAAGGATATAAAATCCATTTTAAGCCTATCTACTATAGGAATAGGCGAAAACAAATTTTCACAGGGAAAGGGATTATTTGTTTTTGATAAGATATTAAAGTAAAAGTTATAGCCCTTTATCTTACATGAAAGATAAAGGGCTATAACTATCTTATATATTTTAAAGGATTTTTAGGAACACCGTTTTTTCTAACCTCAAAATGAAGGTGTGGGCCTGTTGAACGTCCTGTGCTTCCTACTGCCGCTATCTTTTGTCCCCTATCTACATAATCACCAATGCTAACATATATTTTGCTTGCGTGTCCATATACTGTGTGATATCCATCTCCGTGTTTTAAAATAATGCACTTTCCATAGCCGCTCTTCCAGCCAGCATAAATAACCTTTCCTGATGCAGCAGCATATATAGGTGTCCCTGTTGGAGCTGCGATGTCAACTCCTTCATGCATTCTTCCCCATCTATATCCAAATCTTGAAGTAACCCTTCCCCTTGATGGCCTTATAAATCCTCCAAAGGCCATGTAGGAAGAACTTGTTTTTTTGCCGCCAACGATTAAAATTTCATCCTTTGGCTCTTTAAAAACTTTAGATGATAAGACATCTTCTTGGATTATATCATCGTTTAATATATAAACCTTCTTTTCAACATATGCAAGACCGTTTTGTCCTTCTTCCTTTACCTTTTCAACGCCTTTTTTTAGATTTTTATCTATTATCCTTTTTGTATCATAGGGGATTTCTTCCTTTGAATTTATCATAGCAACGATCTCAACGTTGACATATGGCTTTTTCTTTATAAATTTTATCTTTTGCCCTATTTGTATCTTATCTATGTTAAGATCAGGATTTGCAAGTTTAATATCCTCTATAGAAATATCGTTTTTTAAGGAAATATCCCAAACGGTATCTCCTTGTTTTACCTCATACTCATAAGTTAGCATTTGTCCATCTGCAATTTTTTGGACGATATCATCTATATCCATAGTGTTTTTGTAGTAGTCAAAGGTCTCAACTGCCTCAATGTTTTCCTTTATATTAGCCGAGATTATCTTTACATCACCTTCAGCTTTAGGATAATAATATTTTTTAATTTGATCTAAAAGTTTTTGATAATCCTCATAATATTTGACCTTTGCTATTTCCTCTCCGTTTATCCTGATGCTGTAAACCTTAGCCTTAAGCCCTAGTTTTTCCCTTATATTATATTCTAATTCCTTTTCAGATAAAAAGTCTGTCTTTAAAAAATTAACCTTTTCGTAGGATATGGAATTTAAAGTATTTTCTCCATCTGTTTCCTTAATAGAATTTAAAACATTTTTATATGTTTCAACACCTTTAACTACTCCAATCCTGCTGCCGTTTACCTTTATTATGTAGGCAGATTCCTTATCTAGATTTATGTCAATGCAGCTTACTGCAACGAATATTCCAACTAAAAAACCTATGACAGAAAAAATGTCGATTTTTTTGTAAAAATTGAAGATTTTGGCTATTTTTGATAAAAAATCAACTGGACCTTCTCCTTGCACCTTCTTTCCCCCTTTCTCTTTAGCTCACATTTTTTAGTATACAATAATAAAAAATTTTTTGCAACCTGGTATATTTTATGCAACATTTTAACTATTTATTTCTATTTGTTTTAACCATCCTAAACTGATATAATATATTAAAGCAATAAAAAGAGGTGCATCACAATGGCAAATATTAAAATAAATTCTCCATTGCTGGATTTTATTCCTATTCCCTATGAATTTTTTGAAAAATACCTTAAGGATATAAACGGTGACTTTTTGAAAGTCTACCTTATGATATTAAAATTAGCCTATGACGGCCTTGAGATTCCAACATATAAATTAGCAAAGGATCTTAATATGCTTGAGGGGGACGTTTTAAAGGCAATTGAATACCTTCAGGAAATAGGTATTTTAATTGTAAACAGCGACGGTTCCTTATCCTTTACCCACTCAAGGAGAAACGATTTTTCCCAAAGCCTTCAAGAAATGCTGATAAACATAGAAAAAATAATTGCAAGGCCTTTATCTACTAAAGAAATTTCTACATTTATTGGATTTGTAGAGGATTTTAAGTTTCCACCTGAGGTTGTTAACCTTTTGGTAGAATACTGTGCATCAAAGCAAAAGACCGATATAAGATACATAGAAAAGGTTGCTATTGCTTGGCATGAAAGCAATATAAAAACCATAGAAGATGCACAGGCCCATTTAAACCGATTTGATGAGAGGTGGAATAGATTCAAGGAAATACTTAATTTTATGGGGGTTAAAGATTTAGAAATATCAAAACCTCAAGAGGAGCTCCTTGATAAATGGATTTATGATTTTAAGTTTTCCGATGATCTTATAAAGGAAGCCTGCAGAATTTGCGTTAAAAGGATAAATGAAATTAATTTTAATTATGTAGATGCCATATTGAGCGACTGGCACAAAAATAACATAGATTCGCTGGATAAAATGAAAAGATATGATAAAAAACAAAAAGTTGCAAACAAACAAACCCAAAATTATTTCAACAGCTACGGCGGTCAGCGAAAATACGATATAAAGGAACTTGAAAAAATGCTCCTTTCAAGGAGGGATAACATTGAGAAGCAGGATAATAGCTGAGATTATGGAGGAATATGAGAAGCTTCAAAATGAAGCAAAGGCAAGCCAAAAGGAAAGGATAGAAAAGGTTTATTCAAAGATCCCAAGAATCAAAGAAATAGATGAGGAAATAAAAAGACTTGGGATTTCAATGGCTATGGCTGTAGTAAGTGGTGAAAAATCAGAAGAGATAATTAAGGATACTAAGGAAAAAATAACTAATTTAAAAATAGAAAAGGGTGAACTTTTATCCCTTTATAAAATCCCACTTGATTATATGGAAATTAAATATAAATGTGAAAAATGCAAAGATACAGGATTCATAGGTTCCGAAAAGTGTTCCTGCTTTAAACAAAGACTTATTGATAAGTTATATCAGCAGTCAAATTTAAAGGAGATTCTCAAAAGGGAAAACTTCGATACCTTTGACATAAGCCTTTATTCAACTGAAATTTACCCAGGAGAAGCTACATCCCCTAGAAAAAACATGGAAAGAATTTTTACCGACTGCTTAAATTTTGTTCAAAACTTTGATAATACCGAAAGGAGCCTTTTCTTCTATGGAGGCTCTGGTCTTGGAAAAACATTTTTATCCCATTGTATAGCAAAGGACCTTTTGGATATGGGAAAGGTTGTTATATACCAAACAGCCCCTGATCTTATAAACATTATTAAAAATTCCAGATACGATGAAAATTCTCAAAGAGAAGTTATTGAGGATATATTAAGCTGCGATCTTTTAATAATCGATGACCTTGGAACTGAACCTAACAGCACAGGTCTATCCCAATTAGAGCTATTTAATATATTAAACGCAAGGCTTTTAAAGAATAAGAAGATGATAATATCAACAAATCTTCCCCTTGAAGATTTTGACTCCATATATGCTGAAAGGATAAAATCAAGGATATTCGGCTCCTTTGATGTTTATAAATTCTTTGGTGATGATATAAGGATTAAAAAGTGGATAACTAAATCTTCAGTATCATAAAAGGTAGGCAAAGGCCTACCTTTTTAATGTTAGTATAAACACATCAATAACAGATTCATTTAATGTTTCCCTTGCAATAAGGACATAAAACGTGTCCTTGTTGAATTGAATTTAGACTTCTTTCAAATTCCTGCAAACACTTGTTACATTTAATATGCAACTTTTGGAGAGCATTATAGTAATGTTCATCTAATAAAATAAAATTAAAATGTTCCAAAATTTCCCTAACTTCTTTAGTAGTATATTTTGCTCTCTTTCTTACACTCCGCCTTCTTGCTTTTGCACATTCAGGGCATCCATGTCCAGCCCGTATATGTGATGGAGTTGTTTCCCATTCATTACCGCAATCAAGACATCTAAATTTTACTTTTTCTCTCCAGCCTTTAACATCACTTAAACGTTTTATTTTTAATGCCCTTTCCTGTATTATTCTATCCATTCTTTCATTAGTCCACGCCTCATATACTTCCTTTTTTGAGGCTGATTTTATAATTGCTCCTGGATACAAGAACTTATCATTACACATAATTATTACTCCTTTCGTTTTAATTTTTACATATAAACATTAATAAGCATAATGATATATTGCAATTTCAATAAAATAAAAATAGCAGGGAAAATTTAAAGTTTTCCCCACCCTTCTATTGTTTTCACTTCTTTTTAAAAAATTTATTTATTATTTTTTTATATAATTTTTCTCCATTGGTATTTAATACCTTTTTCTTGTTAAAAAGACGTAAAAAAGCCCTAGCGAAAGCTAGGGCTTTTATGGAGCCGGCTATAGGACTTGAACCTACAACCTACTGATTACAAGTCAGTTGCTCTACCGATTGAGCTAAGCCGGCATATGGCGACCCAGAAGGGGCTCGAACCCTCGACCTCCGGCGTGACAGGCCGGCACTCTAACCAACTGAGCTAC
>JAOAEI010000159.1 GCA_026416875.1 Caloramator sp. | reverse complement strand
CTTCAATTCCTTCACCCTTATTTGGGATGAAAAGCATAGGACAAGCAATATTTTGGTTTGGGTTTGTAAGCTATATTATTCTATTGCCTATAATTTGTTATAGACTACTTAAAATAAAAAACATACCTGAGCCTGCAATACCTACAACGGCAATATTAACAGCACCAGCAAACCTTTGCCTTGCAGGATATTTAAGTGCCTTTGATGAAAAGAATAAACTAATAATTTACCTTTTACTTTCATTATCGATAATAATGTTTATCGCAATACTAATTTATTTACCCCAAATTTTAAAACTTAAATTTTACCCAAGCTTTTCGTCACTTACATTCCCATTTGTAATTACGGCAATTGCAATGAAGGGGATAAATGCGTTTTTAACAAAGTCAGGAGTAAATATAAGCTTTTTCAAATATTACGTTAGCTTCTTGGAAATATTTGCAAGCATAATGGTATTGTATGTCCTTATAAATTATATGTTGTTTTTATTTGGAACAAATGAAAAACAAGAAAAGAAAATAACAGCTTAAGGCTGTTATTTTTTTTAGTGCCTGCCACTTGACATTTTGACTTTTTGACATTACTACATTTTTCCAAATAATAAGCAGGAGTTTAAATATTTATGTAGAATTTTTAAAATGAGGTAACAATTGTGCAAAAAAATGTGAATAGCGACTTGATTAAAATAAATTCGAGGTGATACTTTGAGGGCAATTTTAAAACTTAAATTTGAAAAACCGCTTGTCCTTCCAATCCATTATAACCATATACTTCAGGCGGCAATATTGAATCTTCTCAGCGATGAAAACTACTCAAAATTTATCCACGACTTAGGCTTTCAATTTGAAAAAAGACATTTTAAAATGTTTACCTTTTCAAGGCTTGAGGGGAATTTTTCAATAAATAAAGAAAACAAGACCATAACATATTTTAATGAAGCAAATTTACAAATTTCAACTGTCGAAGAGGAATTTATGAAATATGTCATAAACAATCTTCTTTTAAACGAAGGAATAGAGCTTAAAGGGAATCGCCTTCAAGTAGAAAAGGTTGAACTTAGGCACATGGATGTTGAAGATGGAGGAAGGATTGTAACAAAGTCTCCGATAGTTGCCTATAGCACCTTTGAAATAGAAGGAAGAAAAAAGACCTATTATTACAATCCAAAAGAAAAAGAATTTGAGGAGATTTTAAGAAAAAATTTAATTAAAAAATATACAGCATATTTTGGAAAGGAGCCAAGGGGTAAGCATTTTAAGATTATTCCAATCGCAAATTTAAAGGAGAGCATAGTCATTTACAAGGGAACGGTTATAAAGGGTTGGAAT
>JAOAEI010000158.1 GCA_026416875.1 Caloramator sp. | reverse complement strand
AATCACTTCATCAAAATCTTGTTTTGTTATGGAATCTATTTTCTTTAATATTTCTTTAGGTTCATAAACTTTGTTTAGCATAAGTTCAGACTTACCTATACCAAACATTCTGCTTGATACACTTTCTAATCCTAGAATATAACTACCCTTTAATTGTTCCTTTGCCTTTAGTATCTGTGTATCGTTCATCTTATTCTTTAATAAATTTACTATCTCCTCAGTAATAATGTGCATTGATTTTTCTAGATATGTTTTGTTAAGAGCAAATTGAATATTAAACATACCCTTATTTTTATATGCCGACGTATAAGAATAAATAGAATAAACAAAACCAAACTCTTCCCTTAATTTTTGGAACAATCTAGAGCTTGTTCCACCTCCAAAATAATTATTTATAGCCAACAATGTGTAAAGCTTATCATTTCCAAGTTCAATACCATTCAACGAAACTGCAACATGCACTTGTTCTATATCTTTATTTTTTATAGCAATTCCTTTATTTATTATTGGAATAGAATATTCTAACTTAACATTTTTAGATGGATTCCAGTTTTCAAATCTATTTTTAATTAATTCTATAATTTTTTCTTCATCAAAGTTTCCAGCTAAAGAAATCACAATATTAGACGGAACGTAAGTTTTATTATAATAATCCCTAATAACATCTCTGTTCAGGCCTTTAATAGTTTCTTCAAATCCTAAAATTGGTAAAGCCAATGCATCATCCTGCCAGCTAACATTTGAAAGCAGATCAAAAACCAGGTCTTCTGGTGAATCCTCATACATGTTTATTTCTTCAATGATAACTCCCTTTTCCTTTTCTATATCCTCAGCTGAAAATTTAGGGTTTAGAATCATATCGCTTAAAACATCGATACCTGTTACATAATGTTCATCCAATAGTTTAACATAATAACATGTTGCTTCCTTACCTGTAAATGCATTAATTTGTCCACCTAACTCCTCAATCTCTTCTGCTATCTGTTGGGATGTCCTATTTATTGTTCCCTTAAACATCATATGTTCAATAAAATGCGATACTCCGTTATTATATTTTTCTTCTAATCTCGACCCACTGCCTACCCAAACTCCAATAGTAATTGAGTTTACATAAGGTATTTTTTCGTAAACTACTCTTAATCCATTTTTCAAAGTAAGCTTTTTTAACATAATAGCTTCTCTCCTGTCAAAAATTTTTTCAACAATAAAAATTTATACTATAATTTAAGTTTAGTCAAGAAATATAGTCTGACAAAATCGAGTAGGAGCTGAATAATTATTTTATTCAGCGTCCTCTCACACCACCGCACATACCGGCCTGGTATACGG
>JAOAEI010000157.1 GCA_026416875.1 Caloramator sp. | reverse complement strand
AATATAATTAACTGCCTTTTGGTTTTGTCTACTAAATAAGAAACTAGTAAGAGATAAATGGTTTAAAGATTCAAGTTCAGAAATATTAACCTGTTCTGCAATTCTTATGGATGAACGAATCTCATCCTCATCATTAGAATTAATATAACCTTGCAAACCTCTATTATACTCAGTTATAATTGCATTTAAATTAGTTTGATAAAAATAAGAAACTTTTAACGTTATTCTTAAGTCAAATATAATAAGCAACATTAATATAAACAAAATTAAAATTATATTCTTTTTTGATTTTTTAATAATATTCACCTCCCTCTATAATCTTTAATTTTCTTCAAATTACTCACTCATTCTTAGATTTTTATATTTTAAAAAAACGGAGCCCTTGGATAGAATTTATATAAATATTATATATTGGAATGATAGGTTTGACCTTAATATGCATAGTCATTATATGGTAAAATATGTTATCCAATGGATATCCACAAAACTCAAGGTGGTCTACCCTCCCATGTCTCACAGGATCTTTGTCTCTAACTTCCTTCGTTCAACCTCCTTTAATTAAAATTTAATATTCTTTTGCAGACCTCTAAAAGTTTTGACTTTAAATGACTTTGCAATATTTATTAACAGGAATTTCGCACTCTTTATAGAAATTATATATTGTAGACTCAAACACTTTTCTAATACAACAGGTTTAGAGCCTATATTTAAGAAAATAATCTTAAGTTTTTTGATAAATTGTTCTGAAATTCAAAAAACTTAGTAAAAGATGAATAATAATCATTTTAATACTCTTGATCACTCATACATCAAAATACTAAAGCAATCATTTGTTAATCCTAATTTATGAGTTAGTATCATTCTATTATTTTTAAAAGCATGTGCACACACTTCTTAATTATTTCCTACATTTTCTATTTTACCCCCCCACTACCATTTCTGTCAATAAAATATTTACAACTAATTACAACATAATTCTACATATATTCAACCAAATAAATTCATTAAGTCTTTTCAAAAAATAATACCCCCCCACAAAGCCAGCCAAATTCTCAGCCAACCTTGTGGGTGTCATCTCCCTTACTTATATATCCCATTCCACTTCCATTCCATCCTTGAATACAAAAGATATTTTCCCTTGCCTTTTTATAACCACCTTATCCACAGTTCCTATCCAAAGTTCCTCATCAAACTCTGTAATTAACCCTTCTCTTTGCTTAAGTTCCTTAATAAACTCTAAAATTTTCTCCTTCTTGGCACTTTGCTCTAATCGTTTCTCCTCTATCCTTTCAAGTTCCTCTTTAATACTTTCATACCTTTTAACTAATGCATCATAT
>JAOAEI010000156.1 GCA_026416875.1 Caloramator sp. | reverse complement strand
GGAATTACCTTTGGACTTAAGCATGTTTTTAAGGATGATGTTTTCTGCTTTTTTGTAGAGCCTACCCATTCACCCTGCATGCTTTTAGGTCTTGTAACAGGAAAATATGAAAAGGTGCATGTTAATGATTATGGAATTGATAATAAAACGGAGGCGGATGGGCTTGCAGTTGGATCCCCCTCAAAGCTTGTATCCAAAATAGCAGAACTTTTAATAGAAGGAATCTATACTATTGAAGATGATGAGCTTTTTAAACTTCTTGCCCTTTTAAAGGATAGTGAAGATATAAAAGTTGAACCTTCGGCAGCTGCATCCCTTAAGGGTCCCCTTTTTTTAGAACCATCCAAAAATGCAATTCATATATCCTGGGCAACAGGAGGAATATTTGTTCCTGATGATATTTATATGGAAATGTATAGAAGGGGCAAGGATATTATTTGAAAAAATGGGTAAAATAAATCATATAATGTATTAAATTATGTTTTGGAAGTGGGGCTATGAAAAAAATCCTTTTTATGTCATTACTTTTTATTGTTCTTTTTACATGTGTTGTTTTTGCCCACAAGCCTATATTTGAAACAAGGGATACCACCTTTGAAAAACCAATTGTTGTAGATGAACATACTATAAGCTATGCAATTTATGGAAGCCTCGATAGAATAGATGATGTAGATTTTGTAAAATTTTATGCAAAAAAGAAGGAGCCTTTATTCATTCAAATGACCATTCCTATAATTAAGGGTAATGAGGACTTTAGTCCCTCCTTTGCCCTTATAGGAAAGGGCATAAAGCAAAAGGATAAGCTTCCCTTTGATATTCCTGAAGGGAACGGAAGTATAGTTATAAAGCCTTCACCTAAGGAATACTTTTATGAAAAATTTACCCAAACAAAATATTATATAAGGCAGACCATAAGGGGAGAAATTCCTGAAGATGGAGAGTATTATGTTGCAGTCTTTTCAGATGGAGAAAAGGGTAAATATGCTCTTGCAATTGGTGAAAGTGAAAAGTTTACAGTTGTAGATTGGTTAAAGATGCCTTTTATTTATTTAGCAGTTAAGTATTTCTTTAACCCGTTTCTAACTGTTGCTGTAATAGGAGCAATTATTACTTTAATTTTTTATTTAATTAAAAGAAAAAGGGCCTAAATCGGCCCTTGATTATTCGGCAAGGGTTTTATGAACATTCTTTAAAAGGTTTCTTATGGGAAGTTTTTGCGGACATGCCTCTTCACACTTTCCGCATTCTCTGCAATTTTCAGATCTGTTTTCTTTATTTATGTAGTTGTTATAAACTTTCCTGCTTCCTTCTAAATCGTTGTAAATGAAGGCGCTGTTGT
>JAOAEI010000155.1 GCA_026416875.1 Caloramator sp. | reverse complement strand
ACAACAGCGCCTTCATTTACAACGATTTAGAAGGAAGCAGGAAAGTTTATAACAACTACATAAATAAAGAAAACAGAGCTGAAAATTGCAGAGAATGCGGAAAGTGTGAGGATGCATGTCCACAAAAACTTCCTATTAGAAGCCTTTTAAAGGATGTTCATAAAACTCTTGCAAAATAATAAAGGGCCCATTTAAGCCCTTTTTCTTTTGATTAAATAAAAAATTAAAGCAATAATTGCTCCTACTACAGCAACAGTTATAAATGGATTAAAGAAATACTTAACTGCTACATAAATAAAAGGCATCTTTAACCAATCTATAACTGTAAACTTTTCCTTCTCTCCAATTGCAAGAGCATATTTACCCTTTTCTCCATCTGAAAATACTGCAACATAATACTCTCCATCTTCAGGAATTTCTCCCCTTATGGTCTGCCTTATATAATATTTTGTTTGAGTAAATTTTTCATAGAAGTATTCCTTAGGTGAAGGCTTTATAACTAAGCTTCCGTTCCCTTCAGGAATATCAAAGGGGAGCTTATCCTTTTGCTTTATGCCCTTTCCTATAAGGGCGAAGGAGGGACTAAAGTCCTCATTACCCTTAATTATAGGAATCGTCATTTGAATGAATAAAGGCTCCTTCTTTTTCGCATAAAACTTTACAAAATCTACGTCATCGATCCTGTCTAGACTTCCATAAATTGCATAACTTATAGTATGTTCATCTACAATAATAGGTTTTTCAAAGGTGGTGTCCCTCGTTTCAAATATAGGCTTGTGGGCAAAAACAACACATGTAAAAAGAACAATAAAAAGTAATGACATAAAAAGGGTTTTTTTCATAGTCCCACTTCCAAAACATAATTCAATACATTATATGATTTATTTTACCCATTTTTTCAAATAATATCCTTGCCCCTTCTATACATTTCCATGTAAATATCATCAGGAACAAATATTCCTCCTGTTGCCCAGGATATGTGAATCGCATTTTGGGATGATTCTAAAAGAAGGGGGCCCTTTAGTGATGCAGCTGCCGAAGGTTCAACCTTAATATCTTCGCTATCCTTTAAAAGGGCAAGAAGTTTAAAAAGCTCATCATCTTCAATAGTATAGATTCCATCTATCAAAAGTTCTGCAACTTTAGATACAAGCTTTGAGGGTGATCCAACTGCAAGGCCATCTGCCTCCGTTTTATTGTCAATTCCATAATCATTAACATGCACCTTTTCATATTTTCCTGTTACAAGACCTAAAAGCATACAGGGTGAATGGGTAGGCTCTACAAAAAAGCAGAAAACATCATCCTTAAAAACATGCTTAAGTCCAAAGGTAATTCC
>JAOAEI010000154.1 GCA_026416875.1 Caloramator sp. | reverse complement strand
ATAGGTATGCCTAAACCTTTAGCAATAGAAGAAGTTGAAAAGATGCGGGATATTTATCTTAATATATACAGCAAAAATGAAATGATAAAATAAGGCTGCAATTTTAGTTGCAGCCTTACCTTTTAAACACCTCAATAACCCTGTCTAAAATTCCATTTATTTCTGCTATAGCTACTCCATAATTTGTAATAGGAACATTCTGCTCTAAACATCTTACTATTCGAGTCATAAGTTGTTTTCTATTAAACATGCATGCTCCACAATGAACAACAAGTTTATACTTTGATAAATCTTCAGGAAAGTCTACCCCTGCATTTACAGTAATGTTTAATTTACCTCCAGCCTTTTCCTCAAGCCATTTTGGTAGTTTTTGTCTTCCAATATCGCCTTCTAACGGATGATGAGTGCAGGCCTCTGCTATTAAAACATTGTCTCCTGGTTTTAAATCGTTGATTTTCTTTGCACCCTTTACAAAATATTCAAGTTCACCCTTATATCTTGCAAACAATATAGAGAAGGAAGTTAAAGGAACATCCTTTGGAATAATAGAATTTACCTTTGCAAAAACTTGAGAATCTGTAATCACAAGATCAGGCTTTTTATTTAAAACCTTTAAAGAATCCTCAAGTTCACTATCTTTTACTATAATTGGCATTGCATCATGATCTAGTATATCCCTTAAAACCTGAACTTGAGGAAGTATTAATCTTCCCTTTGGAGCCTGTATATCTTGTGGAGCAACAAGTAAAATTAAATCTTTAGGTTTTATGATATCTCCAACTATCGTTTCCCTTTCAAAATCCTTTGGCGCATAAACTTGAATTAATTCTTTTAGTTTTCCAATGTTTTGTTTATTTTTAGCACTAACCTTTACAAAAGGAATGTCAAACTGGTTTTTAAATTCTTCCTCAGCGATATCGTCTAAATCTACCTTGTTTATAACTCCAATAACTGGAATATTCCTCAGTCTTAATTCTCTAAACCATTCCTTTTCTAAACTAAAATCCCTACTGTCTGCTGTAAAAACTAATATTGCCAGATCCGTTTTATCCATAACTTCTTTTGTCTTTTTTATTCTCAGCTCTCCTAATTCTCCTTCATCATCAAGCCCTGCTGTATCAATTATTACCACAGGGCCAATAGGCAAAAGCTCCATTGCTTTATAAACCGGATCTGTAGTTGTTCCTGCATAATCCGATACCAATGCTATCTGCTGTCCGGTAATAGCATTTATTAAGCTTGATTTTCCTGCATTTCTTTTTCCAAATATAGCTATATGAAGTCTATTTGCCTTTGGTGTGTCCTGCATAAAATCAACTCCTTAGAACCTCAAATCTCTTTCTCCATCCTCAATTCTTTTTAATCT
>JAOAEI010000153.1 GCA_026416875.1 Caloramator sp. | reverse complement strand
TACACTTTAAATATTCCTCCTGATAAAATGTTTAAAACCAAGAATGATTTATTAAAACAGGTAAAAATAGCTCTAGGAGGAAGAGCAGCTGAGGAAATCATCTTCGGTAAGGATAATATAACAACTGGGGCTTACTCTGATCTTCAACATGTAACAAGTATTCTATTAAGTATGGCACAGGAGTATGGTATGCTTGATGAAACTGGATTATTAAATTACAACTTAATTGAGGGCTTAAGCTTAAATGAAAATATAGAAATCATTAAGAATAAAATTGATCAAATTTATTCTGAAGTATTAAATATTTTAAACTCAAACAAGGACAAGCTCCATATTTTAGCCGATTATTTAATAAAACATGAAACTATTTTTGAAAATGAAATAAATTCAATATTAAATTTATGAAATATTTTGTAAAGTATTAATATTTCTTGTCGATATCTAATATAAACTAAGCTATGTTAGAGGGGTGGAGTCAATGAACAAAAGCATAAAAAATAAGCTCATATCCTTATTAATCCTAACAGCCTTTGTTCCTACATTAATCACCTTTGTTTTCAACATTTATTTTAGTAAAAGGCTACTTGAGGATAAAATAGCTGAACAAACATATCAAATAGCTATTGAAAAGGCATCCTATGTCGACGCCTTTATTCAAAAGGTATTTGATCAAATTGAGTCTTTAGCCAAAAATCCAAACACAGTAAATTTTATTGTAGAAAAGTTAAAACAGGATCTCTCAACTATAAAGGAAGGTAATCCAGACCTGCTTTATATTTATATTGGAACAGATGATAATCAAATGTTTATTTATCCTCATGTAAACCTTCCAAAGGATTATAAACCTACTTCAAGGCCTTGGTATCAGGAAGCTTTGTCATCACCAGGTAAAACTATAGTAACTAGTCCATATCAAGATGCAACCGATGGCACTTGGGTAGTTACTGCTGTAAAACAGATAAATTTTAATAATGGTAAAAAAGCAGTTATAGGTGCGGATATAAAGCTTCAGACCCTCATCGATAAGATAACAGCAACTCAAGTTGGGAAAACTGGCTATGCCGCACTCTCCTTAGCAAATGGTCAAATAATAGCCCATCCAAATAAAGATATGCTTTTGGTTAATATCGCCGAAAAATATGATTTTGGCAAAGAAGTCGTTTCAAGCAAAAACGGCAATAAGAAATATGAATTAAATAACGAGAAAAAAATTATGGGGTTTGCTTCTTCTAAACTAACAGGCTGGATTGTTATGGCGACAATACCAGAAAAGGAATATTCAGAAAAATTCACAAGACTACTATTAAATTCCCTTCTATTTCTTATTCTTATTACTATAATTGCTTCAATTATTGGTTTCGTTTTATCAAATAAAATTGCAAATCCTCTTATTGA
>JAOAEI010000152.1 GCA_026416875.1 Caloramator sp. | reverse complement strand
TACACTTTAAATATTCCTCCTGATAAAATGTTTAAAACCAAGAATGATTTATTAAAACAGGTAAAAATAGCTCTAGGCGGAAGAGCAGCTGAGGAAATTATATTTGGTAAGGACAATATAACAACTGGAGCTTACTCTGATCTTCAGCATGTTACAAGTATTCTATTAAGTATGGCACAGGAATATGGTATGCTTGATGAAACCGGATTATTAAATTACAACTTGATTGAGGGTTTAAGTTTAAATGAAAATATAGAAATCATTAAGAATAAAATTGATCAAATTTATTCTGAAGTATTAAATCTTTTAAACTCAAACAAGGACAAGCTCCATATTTTAGCTGATAATTTAATAAAACATGAAACCATTTTTGAAAACGAAATAAATTCCTTGTTAAATTTATGAAATATTTTGTAAAGTTTTAATATTTCTTGTCGATATCTAATATTAAACTTAGTTATGTTAAAGGGGTGGAGTCAATGAACAAAAGCATAAAAAATAAGCTCATATCCTTATTTATCCTAACAGCCTTTGTTCCTACATTAATCATCTTTGTTTTCAACATTTATTTTGGTAAAAGGCTATTGGAGGATAAAATTGCTGAACAAACATATCAAATAGCTATTGAAAAGGCATCCTATGTCGACGCCTTTATTCAAAAGGTGTTTGATCAAGTTGAGTCTTTATCCAAAAATCCTACCACAATAGATTTTGTTGTAGAAAAGTTAAAACAGGATCTCTCGACTATAAAGGAAGGTAATCCAGACCTGCTTTATATTTATATTGGAACAGATGATAATCAAATGTTTATTTACCCTCGTGTAAACCTTCCAAAGGATTATAAACCCACTTTAAGACCTTGGTATCAAGAAGCTTTAGCATCACCAGGGAAAACTATAGTAACAAGTCCTTATCAAGATGCAACCGATGGCACTTGGATAGTTACTGCTGTAAAACAGATTAATCTTAATAATGGTAAAAAAGCAGTTATAGGTGCAGATATAAAGCTTCAGACCCTCATTGATAAGATAACAGCAACTCAAGTTGGAAAAACTGGCTATGCTGCACTATCCTTAGCAAATGGTCAAATAATAGCACATCCAAACAAAGATATGCTTTTGGTTAATATAGCCGAAAAATATGATTTTGGCAAAGAAGTCGTTTCAAGCAAAAACGGCAATACGAAATATGAATTAAATAACGAGAAAAAAATTATGGGTTTTGCTTCTTCTAAACTAACTGGCTGGATTGTTATGGCGACAATACCAGAAAAGGAATATTCAGAAAAATTCACAAGACTACTTTTAAATTCTCTTTTGTTTCTTATTCTTATTACTATAATTGCTTCAATTATTGGTTTCGTTTTATCAAATAAAATTGCAAATCCTCTTATTGA
>JAOAEI010000151.1 GCA_026416875.1 Caloramator sp. | reverse complement strand
TTCTAGTGTTGCATCAAAGTAAAAACTACTTGTTGACAATCACCATTGGAAATAATTAAAACTTAAAAAATAAGCCCCTTTGTGTTTTAATAGTTTTGAATAGAAACTAAACACAAAGGAGGCTTTTTTAATGTTCAATTATAATAATAAATTAGTTTTTCATAAATTGATAGCGGAAATAGGAGGAAATTTTTTAGCTAGAACTATAGAAAGGTATGGGGGAGACTACCGCAGTCAGCATTTTGATACTAAATCTCATATAATTTCAATGCTTTATCTGAATTTTAAACAGTGCAATAGTTTGAGAGAGGCAAATGAAGAAATAGCATCAAATAGAAAATTGAAAAATTTAATAAATGTACCAAGTGTTTCACAGTTTTCACGAAAAAATGCTACCCGTGATTATAGAATATTTGAAGAGATTTTCTATTATTTAGTTGATAAGGCTAAGAGAAGACATGGTGTCGCTAGGCTCATTAAGGATATTCCACCTATTAAAATAATTGACTCTACCGTAGTATTAGTTGCCTTGAAGTTAGCTTCTCATTTAAAAATGGATAACGAAAGAGCTGGTATAAAGGTTAGTACTCTTTTTAATGGCGAATATCCAGAAAAAATAAATATAGTTAAAGGACAAGTTAATGATAGAAAATGTATTGATGGTTTTTTTGAAGATAAAAATTCAATATATATTTTTGATAGAGGTTACTATGATTATCGTTGGTATGATAAACTTACTGAACAAGGAATAAAATTTGTTACAAGAGGAACTAAAAATGCTTCGGTAATGGAAGAAAAAATAATAAATTCAAATCCTGAAAAAGATATATATGATACAGAAGTTACTTTAGGTTCTACACCTGGTGGTACCTTGACCTTTAAAAGTTACAGAGAAATAATGACTTTTGATGAGAATGGAGAACCAGTTACTTTTATAACTAATATATTTGACCTTTCCACTGAAGATATAGTAAAGATATATAAGCATAGATGGGAAATAGAAATCTTTTTTAAGTGGATAAAACAAAATTTAAGAATCAAGAAGTTTATAGGGTATAATGAAAATGCAGTAAAAATCCAGATATTTTCTGCACTTATATCATATATGCTTATCTATCTATGTTGTAAAGTTACTATTGCAAAATATTCAATGCTTACGTTAATGCGTAAGGTAAGAAGCAATTTACTAGAGCCTTATGATGAATACGTCAGTGAATATTTTAGAAGTGGCTAATACCTAGCAAAATTAAAAATTTTGCTTATTTAAGCCATAGGATAGCTCCAACTACTCAATGGTAAAATTTTCTTATTAAGTTCAAGATAACCAAAGACCAGGGAGTTATTGGAATATATAAAAATCCAATAGCTCCCTTTAAAATTGTCAACAGTATTTAATTGTATTAATGCAACACTAGAAG
>JAOAEI010000150.1 GCA_026416875.1 Caloramator sp. | reverse complement strand
TTTTAGCTGCACTTCTTTAAAATTGGAACTATTTAACATTAGTCACTTTATTTTTTATTAATTATGCTCATCTCTAATTTTATATAATATTATAATGCACAAATTAAGAAAAATTAATAGATTTATGGACAAAATATTAGGCTGCCCTAAATTTTTGGCAGCCTAAAATTCATGGAGACCTAAATTTATTTGTTTGTATTGTGATTCATTCTGTATCCAAATTCGGACCGTTGCCAAAACCTTTTCTTAAAAGGCCCTTTAGCTTGCCATTTTAGGGATATTGAGGGTGTATTCTCCGTCGATATCAGCAAGACAAAATTCACATTTTGAACCGTCATAGTCGGAAATCCAAGTATAATATTCTATTTCAACTTCATCTATAGATTTAGAACCGATGAAGTTTAGTCTCCCAAACTTACTAAACCACTTTAAAATCTCCTCTTTTGATAGCTTTTTAGATAGGGCATATATTTCGTTTCGCTGGAGCATTATATTAGTTATTGGGAATTTAATCGAGAGGTTTCCATAACGAATTTTAAAGAAGTTGAGATTATCGAAGTATTCGATGTGACGCTGATTTCTTGGAGAGAAGAGCTCATAAACCCCGCAGAAGTTTCGCCTTAGAAGCATAATCTTTCCGTCTATTTCAACGTTTACTATTTGACCCTTTCTTAGGCTTTTTACTTCATCCGGTTTAAATACCATATGAATCTCTCCTTTAAAAAATAAATTTATAAATTTTCTGTAATTTCATTATATCATAAATATTGTTTAAAATGTGAAGTTTTTGTTAATAGATTGAATATTTTATGTTATATGTTGTTTTTAAAGGAATATAAATTAAATAGCAGTTTGTTTGGGTGGGATTATGGTAAATAAATTTTGGTTTTTTATGATCCTTTTAGGAATAGTTTCGTTTATTATAAGGGGGGATAACACTTTAATTAGGGTGATTACAGAATCATCTCAAAGGTCGGTGGAACTTTTATTAGCTCTTTTGGGTGTCATGGCCTTTTGGTCTGGCGTAATGAGGATAGCTGAAAAAAGCGGCCTTGTGGATGTCCTTGCAAAGGTTTTAAGCCTTCCGTTAAGATTTATATTTCCAGGACTCTATGAAAAATCAAAATCAGCCTTTTTTAACATAATTATGAATATAACCAGCAACATGCTTGGGCTTTCAAATGCTGCAACTCCCTTTGGACTTAAGGCTATGGAGGAGCTTCAAAAGATAAACCCTAAAAAGGATACCGCCTCTGATTATATGGTTACATTTTTAATTATAAATTCCGCTTCTCTACAAATAATCCCTACAACTTTAATTTCCTTAAGGGCAAGTCTTGGCTCAAACAATCCTGCAGGCATAATAACACCGATTATATTAACAAGCCTTATTTCTCTTATAATTGCTCTTTTCCTTGATAGAATTTTTAAAGGTATATTTAAGTAATATTTATGGAGGATAATA
>JAOAEI010000014.1 GCA_026416875.1 Caloramator sp. | reverse complement strand
TCACAGGGGTTGTCTCTTTTAAATTTTTTGTCCTTTTTTCGTCCTACAATAATTTTACACTATGTTCATCTTAAGAAATAAAATAATTGATGAGTTATAAATTGTTTGAGATAATATTAGTAAACTCTATAGTTAGGAGTGAGATAATGGAGAAAAATATTACTTTAAATCTTTTAAAAGATGAAATAGAGAAAATTTTCCTATTTGATGACCTTAAGGATAAAATATATTTGAAGAGAGATATCATAATTAATAATTCTTTTTTAAAAAAATTAGAAAATTTGATATTAAATAAAAAATATTCAGCCAAAGATTTATACAAGGAAATATCTGAATATCTTATAAAATTAGGGCCTACTCCTAACAACTTCTTGAATTTTCTTTATGAGTATACTTTATCTAAATCCTTTATTAACGCTGTAACTATACATCTAGAAAACACGTATTTTCTGACTTGTGAAGTTTTTCTAAAAATATTTTCTGTAATGAATAAATTTCAAAAATATTCAAACGATAATACATGGCAAAGCAAATACCCGTTACTATTTTTAGACGAAACCGAAATAGAACAAGAATTAAAAAACGAATACATTAATTTTATAAATGCCTTTAATAATGAACATATATATGAGCTTATGAAACTGCATAAAGAGTTAACTCATCATAATACTTTAGATCATATATGCGGTGTTCATTATCTTGCCTTATATATTGCAAGGCAAGTAAAGGAGGCAGGACTTCCGATAAGCCTTGCTAAAATTTCTGGTGCTGCAGCTGGGCATGATATAGGCAAATACGGTTGCAGACCACAGGAGTTAAAAAAGTTACCTTACCTACATTATTATTATACTGACATGTGGTTCAAAAAAAATAATATTCCCTACATAGGTCATATTGCCGTTAATCATTCTACCTGGGATTTAGAGTTAGAAAACCTTCCAATTGAATCATTAATCCTTATTTATTCCGATTTTAGAGTTAAGAATAAAAAAATAGGCGAAATGAACCAAATGCATATATTCTCTTTGGAAGAATCCTTTGACGTTATATTAAAGAAATTAGATAACGTTGACGAAAAAAAAGAAAAAAGATATAGAAAAGTTTATGCAAAACTAAAGGATTTTGAAGATTATTTAATTAACCTTGGAATAAATGTTGATTTAGACAATAATAAGCCTAAAATTGAGAAAAATACAATAAATTACTCGCTACTTCAAGGCAGAGATGTTATAAACCACCTTAAATTTGCTGCAATTTATCATAATATCAATTTAATGCATCGTCTGCGTGATGAAGCTTCCCTTAATCTTATGCTTGAGGCTGCAAGAAGTCTAACTGACAAAAACAACCTTAGAGAATATCTTAATGTATTTGAAGAGTATTCCCAATACCTAACTCAGCATCAAAAAATATTAATGTTAAAATTTTTATACGATGAAATGTTAAATCCAGAAGATGATATAAGAAAACAATGTGCTCAACTAATAGGAACATTAATTGCCACCTTTGACGAAGAATATAGAAAGGAAGTTCCTGAAGATATTAACCTTGAAAATCCATCTATTACCAGCATAGAACTCTTTAAACAATATATAAAGCTTTTCTTAAGCCCTGACGAAAGATTATTAGACTTACACAAAGGTTGGATAGGCTACAACTTTAGCACTATGCTAGCTTCGCTGTTTAAAAACTGTAGAAAAAATCAAGTAAATTCTTATAAGGAAGTTTTAAAAGATATATATAATTCTTCCACTGCAAAATACAACATAATCTTTATGACAGAGGCAATAAAGTATATACCTATATCCGAAGGTGATGATATTTTTATTGAATTTCTAATAAACAATTTGCAATCCGACAATATTGTTTATGTTTTATCATCCCTTTATACCATCGATAAACTTTTAGAACAATATTCAAATATTCCAAAAATGCATGCAATAAAGGAGTATCTTATAAAAAATTTAAAAAACAATGGCTCTGAGGCTGAGGAATATATTAAATTAAAAGTACTTTCAAAATTGGGATATATTGAAAAAATTGATATAAACAAATACGAAGGCAAAATTTCTGATATTTCCCTTAGCAACTTGAAAACAGCAACCAGTTGGATTATAAAAAGGATTCAAATAGAAATGCTCTACGATTATGCTATAAGCAATATTAAAACCTCAGGCCTTTATATCGCCATCCACTTTTGCAATATATTAAAGGTTAGCGCCTATGAAAGTGTAAGAAATAAAGCAGGAGAAATGCTAGTAAAACTTATTCCATCACTTACGATGGAACAAAGAAACGACATAGTTGTAGAACTTTTAAGGGCTCTTGAAATTGAAGGATATCAATTCACAAAGTATATTCCTGAATATTTAGGTCAAATTATACTATATTTAAAACCCGTTGAATTAAACGAGGTTGTTGATGACTTTGTTGAAAAAATAAAGACAGCAGGGGTGCAAATAAATACACTTCTTTTAAAGACCATAGGTATATCGATCGCTAACTACTTTAATTATAAAATAAATTTTTATGAAGATAATAACCAATATTATCAAAGACTAAATAGGCTTTTAGGCGTATTGATGAACGGGCTTGTTCATTATAAAAATTCTATAAGAAGGATGGCAATAAGTGTAATAGGAAAAACAATATTTGAAAACAATACTTTAAAATTTGAAGAAAAAGCAAAAATATTTAACTTAATTGCTAAAAAGCTTCTAACTTTAATTCCTGAAGACAAAAATGATGACCTTCAATTTTTATCAAATTCAGCATCATTAAACCATATTTACAGATTTATATCTGAATACATAAATACAGTAGGCAATATTGAGTTAGAACCAGAAAATAAAATAGCTTTCTTTCCTGGAAGCTTTGACCCCTTCTCATTAAGCCATAAAGAGATCGCCAAGGCAATCAGAGACTTAGGCTTTACTGTTTATTTGCAAGTTGATGAGTTTTCTTGGTCAAAGCAAACTCTTCCTAACCTTTTAAGAAGAAATATAATAAATCTTTCAATAGCTGATGAATTGAAAATTTATATTTTCCCAAAGGATGTTCCAATAAATATAGCAAATGTTAATGATCTTAAAAAACTCAAAGATATTTTCCCTAGTTCTGATGTTTATCTTACTGTTGGCAGCGATGTTATAAATAATGCTTCTGCTTATAAAAATACCGAAGGTGAGTTTAATATTTACAATTTCCCACATATTATATTTGAAAGAAGAAGCCTTTTATATACTTCCTTAAATGAAAACCTAGGCCTGCAGGATTATTCTAAATTTAAAAAGGACATAATTAAGCTATCTCTGCCACCACAATATGAGGATATTAGTTCTTCACAAATTAGAAACTATATTGATAAGAATAAAAATATATCAGCCCTTGTTGATCCCTTAGCTGAAAGATATATTTTTGAAAATGGTTTTTATAGGAGAGAACCGCAATTTAAATCCATAATTAAAACCGTATCAATTGATATTGCAATATACGACGAACCAAATAACGAATTGATTTCATTGCTTTCGGGACTATTTAAGGATAAAAGCGAACTTTATAAACAAAAATTAGTTTCTATATCCCAAAAATATAACGCAAGGTTTTTAGTAATAAAGGACATCCAAGATGATAAAATTTTAGCCTTCTCTGCCTTCCATTGGTTAAGAAGTTCATCCTTATATTTAGAACTTTTTGACGCTTCTGCAACTGAATTTATAAGGGAAAACGCAGTTGGTAGAATAATAATGATTGATGCGCTTTATATAAATAAAGATAATAAATATAAAAATATTGATAAAATCCTTTTAACTGAAACATTAGCCTTTTGTATTGCTAAAGACTATGACTATGCTATTTATAAAAATTGTTTAGACATAGACGATGAAGACGTTATTAATAATTTGAAATTATACGGTTTCATAAAAATTCCTCATACAGACGATGTTTATGCTGTTAATATGAATTCCCCCTGCACGCTTAATCTTGATATAGAAAATGTTTTAAAGGAACCATTTAAAAGCAATCCAAACATTGCTTTAACAATCGAAAAAACGCGCAAAAAACTTTTAGAAGCCCTTGTTAACCTATATCCCGGAAATTTACTTTTACCCATCGATATGGATATTGTTCATGAAAGTTTAGTAAGAAAAATATGTAAGGAAAATGGTGTTTCTACTGTTCCTCAAAGGGATAAAAATTATGGGCCCTTTATGTGTGTGCCCTTTGGAAACTTTCTCAATAGATACATTGTTCCAAATACAGTTACAAAGTCATTGCATACAGAAAAATTTTTCGAACCTGATATGAAAAGTTTTACAATAAAAGCTTATCCCTATTATCTTGAAATCGAAAATCAAGTTAAAATGATTAAATCCTTTAATAGACCAGTAATCTTAATAGATGATGTTCTCCATAAAGGCTATAGAATTAAGGCATTAGATCCTCTACTAAAAAAGGAGAATGTTAAGGTTCATAAAATAATCGTTGGTATACTTTCTGGAAGGGGCAAGGAGATAATGGACGTTCAAAACAGGGATGTAGATAGCGTTTACTTTATCCCTAAACTTCGTCATTGGTTTAACGAAAACTTACTTTATCCATATATTGGTGGAGACATCCTCTGGAGGGGAGAATATCCAAAAAGAAATTTAATTCCTTCAATAAACTTAATTCTACCCTACGCATCACCTACGTTCATTAAAGGTGCATCCAAAAAGGCTATATATGATTTGTCTAATATATGCCTGCAAAATGCATACGATATTTTAAAAGCAATAGAAGATGAATATCAAAATATCAGAGAAAGAAATTTAACATTATCAAATCTTGGAGATGTGTTTATTTCTCCAAGATACCCCGACCATGGTAAAGACATAAACTTTGATCTAAGTTTATCTCCTTCGCATTATCTCAAAAACGACATTGAACTTCTTGATAGAATGGAAAACATTCTTATTCGTGAATGAGGTGTTGTTATGTATTATTATAAGTTTAAAGATAAGTTCCTTTTATCCTTAGAAGAATATAACCTGCCAGTTGCTTCTGAAGATGAATGTGTTAAAAATGACATATTATACTTTCTAAGAAAAATGCCTTTAGGTAAATCTAGGAGAAGTTTCGTTGTAACTTCTCCTAGTGAACTTTTCCTAGAAGATGAAGATATAGAAATATTAAATCAACCCCAAAATTCATATGTTTTACCGCAAAAACTCGAAGACAAAATAAACTTAAGACAATTAGTATTTGTAAATACTAATTATAATAACTGGCAGGAAATATTAACATTCAATCAAAATTATAAAAAAATAAATATCATAGGTCTTGGAGATGTTGGAGGCACTTTGTTAACAGGCCTTAGATTGTTAGGTAAAAACATTATCGAATCTATCGGTATTTACGATAAAAATATTGATAAAATTAATAGATGGTTTTATGAAGCAAATCAAATCCTAGAGCCTTTCAGCACAGATAAATATCCAGAGATTATAAAAATTAATGAGGAAGATATCTTTGATTGTGATATATTAATATTTTGCGTCAGTTCTAATGTTCCAGGACTCGATGAAAAGGGCGATGTAAGAATGCTTCAGTTTGAAGGGAATTCAAAAATTATTAAGGAAGTTGCAAAAAATGCACGCAAAAAAAATTTTAAGGGTATCTTTGCTGTAGTGTCTGATCCTGTGGACCTTTTATGTAAGGTAGCTTTCCTTGAAAGCAACAAAGATGAAAATGGAAATTTAGACTACAAAGGATTAAATCCTGAACAAATCATTGGTTTTGGGCTTGGAGTTATGAATGCAAGGGCCAGCTTTTATTCAAATTTCATAAAAGGTGCAGAAACTTACGTCAAAGAAGGAAGAGTTTTTGGCCCCCATGGGAAAGATATTGTTGTTGCCAACAGCATTTTAAACTACGACGATGAGATTTCAATCGAACTTACAGAAAGAGTAAAAAATGCAAATATAGATGTTAGAATGACGGGTTTTAAACCCTTTATCGCCCCTGCCCTATCTTCAGGAACTCTATCGATTATTTCGCTGATAAAGGGTGACTGGTTTTATGGCTCTACATTCATCGGTGGAACCTATTTTGGTTGTAAAATGCGGACAAATAACGGTTTTATAGAAATTGAAAGAAATCCTTTAAACGAAAGACTTTTAATGAGAATAAAAGAAAGCTATAGGAAACTAGGTGAAATTATATGATATTTGTTATTACTACTCCTAAAAGGGGAAAAATATTAAACAATATGCTAAAAAGTTTTCTCTCTGATAAGCCTCATAAAATTATTGATTCCCCTCATAAGATTGAAAAGCTACAAAACAAAAAGATATTGTTTGCCCTTGATTTAGATGAGGCAGGTTTTTGCCATGATGTTAATATTATTATGTCTAAATTATTTGAATTAGGTAATGATTCCCTTTTAAATTCAACTGCAGCAGTTTTAATCCATAGTCCTAATTTTCTTTTTACTAAATCTCAGGCACAATCGATAATATTTCTTGCAAATAGTTTAGGTTGTCGCTTTATAGGGCATCCCCTTGTGGAGGCAATAAAGGATTTTAAAAACTTTCAAACATGGCAAAAAACAATTGATCTTTCTTTAGAAGAAATATGTTATAACCAATGTAAAATATTGGGTGATAGACTTTGGAATTTTGATAATAAAAAACCTGCTAAGCCTAAACTATTAGCCCTTCACGCCAGCAACAAAAGCACTTCCAACACCCTTATGCTATGGCATATGGTTATGAAAGATTTATGTGAATTTGAAATAAAAGAACTACACGTTGAGAATGGAACTGTTCTTGACTGCATTGGTTGCTCCTTTAAAACCTGCATCCACTTCAGCAAACAAAGAAGCTGCTTTTATGGTGGAATTATGGTTGAAGAGGTCTACCCTGAGGTTGAAAAATCCGATATAATAATGTGGATTTGCCCAAATTATAATGACGCAATTTCTGCTAATTTAACTGCTGTTATAAATAGATTAACTGCACTGTATAGAAAAATGAAATTTTATGATAAGAGAATATATTCAATTGTAGTATCCGGAAATTCAGGAGGCGACAATGTGGCAAAACAGCTTTTGGGTGCTTTAAATATAAATAAGGGGTTTGTCCTCCCCCCTTATTTCCTTCTTTCTGAAATCGCAAATGATCCCGGAACGATTCTTAAGGTTGAAAATATCGAAGAAAAAGCCTTTGAATTTGCTTTAAACATAAAAAGAGAAATATTTAATGATTGAAAGACAATTTAAATTAAAGTATAATATGTTTGGACGCTCACCTCAATCTTACTCCTACAAATGTAGGGGTTATTTTTTTATTTGCACCAATTGATAAACTCTTCAAAGAGCCTCAGCATTATTGGGTGTTTTTTAGTCATCATCTCAGGATGCCATTGAACCGCCATTATCGGCTTTGTTTTATGTTCAATTGCCTCCACTACTCCATCTGAGGATGTAGCAGAAACTATAAAATTACTTGGCACTTCCTTTGCCGCTTGATGATGGAAACTGTTAACAAGAACTCTATCCGTATCAAAAATCTTATAGAGCCTTGTTCCCGGGATTATATTTATATAATGTCCTATATCGTTTATATTAGCCCTTTGCATATGATTTATATAAGCTCCTGCGTTTTGACTAATATCCTGATAAAGTTTTCCTCCAAAAGCAACTACCATTATTTGCTGACCTCTGCTTATACCTAAGATAGGCATATCCTTTTCTATTGCTGCTTTAACTATAAAAAGTTCATACAAATCCCTTGGAGTATATGTAAATCCTACGTGTTTTGATGGTTCCTCTCCATAATAAATTGGGTTAACATCATGACCTCCGGATAATATAATTCCATCAAGCTGGTCGATTATCTGCAAAAGATCCGATTCCTTGTTAATTATAGGAACAATCACAGGAATACCACCTGATTCTAAAACAGCATCTATGTAATCCTTTGCAACAAAAAACCTTTCCTGACCTGTATAAAGGCCCTCCTGAGAAATCATATAATCAGTTGTTATTCCTATTAAAGGTTTTTTCATACAACTCACCTCCTGATATTTATATGATATATCTTTTTTTGGAAATTTAAAAGTAATTTTTAAAAAATTATTGTATAATAAGATTAAGCAAGGAGGGATAATAAATGAAAAAGATATATATGGATAATGCTGCAACATCCTTCCCTAAAGCTAAAGGAGTTGCTGAAGCTATAACAAATTACATAGAAAACATAGGTGGAAATGTTGGAAGAGGTTCTTATTACAACTCTTATGCTGCAGGATCAATAGTTTATGAAACAAGGGAACTTTTATGTAATTTATTTCATTTTGACGACCCTTTAAAGGTAATATTTACGATGAATATAACTCAAAGCTTAAATATGATAATTAAAGGTTTTCTAAAAGAAGGTGACCACGTTTTAATTTCATCAATGGAGCACAATGCTGTCCTAAGACCTTTAACAAGCTTGCAGAAAAAAGGAATTCAATTGGATATACTTCATTGTGACGATGAAGGCTTTTTAAACCCTGATTCAATTAAACAGTATATAAAACCTAATACAAAACTGCTTGTTTTAACCCATGCTTCTAATGTATGCGGTTCAATTCAGGAGATTAAAGAAATAGGTAAAATTTGCAAAGAACATGATATTGAATTTGTCCTCGACTCTGCTCAAACAGCTGGAATATTAGATATAGATTTTTATGATACAAGCTTAAGTGCCCTTACCTTTACAGGCCATAAGGGTCTTTTAGGTCCTCAGGGAATAGGTGGTTTTTTAATAACCAATGAATTTGCTAATAAAATATCTCCCCTCATCGAAGGTGGAACTGGAAGCCTTTCGGAATCCTATGCCCAGCCTGAAATTTTGCCTGATAAATTTGAATCAGGAACATTAAATATTCCTGGTATATTTGGTCTTAATGCATCTTTAAAATATATTTTAGATATTGGACTTGAAAATATAAGAAAAAGAGAAAAAGAACTTACAAAGCTATTCCTTGATGGTCTTAAAAATATAGATAATATTAAAGTTATTGGAAGTAATGATATAAATAAAAGAACGGCAGTAGTTTCAATTGATTTTCAAAATATAGATAATTCAGAGGCAGCATTTATCCTTGATAATGAATATGGAATAATGACAAGGGTAGGCCTTCACTGTGCTCCTTTAGCCCACAAAACTTTAGGAACATTTCCTAAAGGAACAGTAAGATTTAGCTTTGGGTATTTTACATTGGAAGAAGATATAATTTACGCACTGGAAAGTATAGAAAAAGTATCTAAACTTTAGGTTGAATATTGAAGGGAAAAATTTTTTATTATATAATTAATAACAAAATAGATATTTAAAGTCAATGATGGGGAGGAGTATCATAAGGATCCCTTAAGCGAGCAGGGGACGGTGGGAGCCCTGTAGGGTTACTTATGAGAAAAGAGCCCTTAAGACGCTGCCGGAAAGCTTTATGCAAGTATGGTAAGCCCCTTTATAGGGTTAAAATTTCGAGTGGGCACATGCCAATAAGAGTGGTACCGCGGGATAGCCGTCTCTTGCAGAGACGGCTTTAATTTTTATATACGGGAGGGATGTTTATGGAATATAAAAAGATAATTTCTGAAAGACTAAGTGCATTAACAGGACTTTCAAATGAAGCAATCGAAAAACTTATCGAAATTCCACCAAAACCGGAAATGGGAGACTTTGCCTTCCCTTGCTTCCAGCTCGCAAGAACATTAAGAAAGGCTCCTAATTTAATAGCCGAAGAATTAAAGAATAATATAGAAAAGTCCGGATTTGAAAGGATTGAAACTGTTGGTGGCTACCTAAACTTTTTTGTAGACAAAGCAAATCTTGCAAAATCGACCCTTGAAAAAATACTTACAGAAAAGGATACTTATGGACACACCAAAATAGGCGCAGGTAAAACAGTAACCATCGATTTTTCTTCACCAAATATAGCAAAACCCTTCCACGTTGGGCATTTATACTCAACTGCTGTAGGTAATGCCCTTTATAGGATTTTTTCATCTCAGGGTTACAAATGTGTCGGTATAAATCATTTAGGCGACTGGGGAACACAGTTTGGGAAACTAATCGAAGCATACAAAAGATGGGTTGATGAGGAGGCTCTTGAGAAGGAACCGATTAAAGAACTTTTAAGAATTTATGTTAAATTCCACGAAGAGGCAGAAAAGGACCCTTCTTTAGAGGATATTGCAAGAATGCATTTTAAAAATCTTGAAGATGGAAAAGAGGAAGAAGTAAAGCTATGGCAAAAAATTAAAGACGTAAGCCTAATGGAATTTAATAAAGTATACGATATGTTAAAGATTAAATTCGACTCCTATGCTGGTGAAAGCTTTTATAACGATAAAATGGACGAAGTCGTAAAGATGCTAGAGGAAAAGGGGCTGCTTACAGAAAGCCATGGCGCCCAAGTTGTTAATTTAGACGAATTTAATATGCCACCCTGCATAATTAAAAAATCCGATGGAGCAACAATTTATGCTACAAGGGACCTTGCTGCAGCAATTTATAGAAAAAGAACCTATGATTTTTATAAAAATATATATGTTGTTGGTCTTGAACAGACTTTACACTTTAAGCAGGTATTTACAACCTTAAAACTTATGGGATTTGACTGGGCAGATGACTGCGTTCATGTAGGCTTTGGTATGGTAAAATTTGCAGATAAAAAACTTTCAACAAGAAAGGGAGACGTTATATTCCTTGAGGATTTACTAAACGAAGCTATTCAAAGGGCTAAAGAACTTATAGAAGAAAAGAATGCAGCATTAGAAAATAAAGAGGAAGTTGCAAAAATTGTTGGAATTGGTGCTGTTGTATTCACCTACTTAAAAAACAATAGAGAAAGAGATATTGTTTTCTCATGGAATGATATATTGAATTTCGATGGTGAAACAGGGCCATACGTTCAATATTCCTATGCAAGAGGAAAAAGTATTCTAAGAAAGGCAGAAGGTTATGGCACTAATTTTGATTTTCAAAAATTAAATTCTCCTGAAGAAGTTGAACTTATAAAGCTTTTAGCATCCTTCAATGATGTCATCCTTTCTGCAATAGATAAATATGAACCTTCTATATTAACAAGATACATTATTGATGTAGCAAAGGCCTTCAACAAATTCTACAACATGCATCCAATCCTATCAATTGAAGATGAGGCATTAAAAAATGCACGTCTTGCCCTTGTAGAAGCTACTACTATTGTAATTAAAAACGGATTGGCATTAATTGGTATAGATGTTGTTGAAAGAATGTAAAATGAGCCCCTAAGTTTGGGGCTCATTTATTAATTCTTTTATTATCTTTTTCAATTCATCATAACCCATTATTGTAGAAGCATCTTTGGGTTTTAACTGCAAAAATAAGTAGTTTCCAAATTCCTTTTCAACAAGAACCCCCATATCTACCTGCCCAGGATAAATTACAATGACCTTTTCAATGGGAGAAATAGGCTTTTCTAAATCTTTAGAAATATATTGAATAGTCATTCTATAATTCTTTATTTGGACCATAGTTTCATTGTTTTCCAAATCACTCCACAAATACCCAAATCTTCTGTATTTAACCTCAATTATATATGATTTTATATACTTATCATTTTTATAAAAATCAATTCGTATATCCGGCAATTTATTGGAGGCATGGGTATAAAAGCCTGAACCGTTTTTTAAAGCCTCGTGATATAATGAGTAAAGTTCCTTTTCATACCATACTTCTAATCTTAAGTTTCCCCTAGTAAAAATTGCTCCCGTCCCACTTGGTATTTCATCATTTAACTTGTTTTTAAGTAGGTTTTTGTAATCGCTATCCTCTAGGTTAAAGCCTAATTCTTTAATAATATCAAGCACAACCAATAATACAAAATATTCATATAGTAAATCCGTCGTTTTAAAGTTTGGTTGATAATAATTTTTATAGTCTATAAATTTTCTATATAGTTTATATATCTTACCGTATTTTGAATTCATTAATATGCTCTTTAATGGGACAACTTTATTCGTAGAATCCACATCCACAAAAAAATCTATATACTTTGATAGCAGGTTCTTCATATAGCGAAGGTCCTTAATTAGCAGGTTGTAATCGTTAAAATTTCCCTTAACTTCTTTATGTTCATTTAAAAATGTTTCTAAATCCCGAAGTTCCATATAAATATTTAAAAGCATAGCCTTTAAAATTTTATTTTCCCTCGAATTTAGGGTTGGAATCTTTTTTATTTCTAACCTTTCTCCTCCATTTCTTCTTCCTGAAAATCGGATGGTTTTTAAATCTTGTTTTTTAACGTTTTGTCCCTTCATATAAGCTTTTTCAAGCTCAGTTAACGGGGATTTAATTATTTCATCTAAAAGTTTTATCAATTTCAAAAAGTTTTCTTTATATATTTTTATAACATTTATATAATTAGATTTTATTATATTCTTCTTTATCCTATTTATTTGGGCAAAGGTGTTTAAATTATAGGATATCCCTTCCATTCTACTGTTTACGTAATCCCTTATAAATTGTAACTGTAACTCATTAACATGCCTTGGATTAACCGAATAAATATTATAATAATAATTTCCCTTATAAAAAATTCTTATCAAATGATCACCAGGTAGAAGAATAGAATATTTATTTAAACCCTCAAATAACTTTTGACTCTCATTAGGATTTATCTTTATATACTCACCTTGACCATTAAATATGTTTTTAATTTCTAAATAACTGTTTTCATCAGGGCTCTCAAATTTAACGCTTACTTTTGATGATTCCTTAAGTTCAACTATTTTTTCCTTTATCTCTGATACATTATCATAAAATTTATCCAATCTAAAAATAGTCTCTTTGTCAAAGTTATCAACAGTAAACACTACTGCTGCGCCAAGATTATGATGCATACCCATTATAATACATCTCCTCAGCCTTTCTCTTTATTTCTGCTAAGCATAGTTTAAAATCTGAAACATTTTTTGCTAAATCATCTGTAAATAGCTGATATAATAAACTATCTTTAATTCCTTCTCCGTCACTAATTCCTATAAGCCTTCCGAACTGCTCCTGATGACCTTTTATTTTTGTTAAAATTCTTTGTTTGATAGCTATATCTATTGCCCTACCTCTATCTATAAGTTTTTGCCCTTTATCATCTTCTGGGATATTTAAAATATATAAAGCTATGTGCTGTAGTGTTCTATATGAAACTCCTTTTTGCTTATCAAAACTATTAATCAAATTATGTAATTTGTCGAAAAACTTTAATTCAATATCTTTAAATACATCAATAGGGAAATCAACTGTCTTTCTCCAGCTCCTTAAGAATTTACTTTCTATGAAGCTTTCTGTAAAAGCAGTATCCTTTTTATTTTTGAACATATCCTTCATCTCTACAAATGGAACGCCTTCTAATGTTATTACATTTGCTCTATCTAACAATCTATCTGAAAAATCTTTAGTTGTTTCATCTATGTTGACAGTTCCAACGAATAAGACATTATCTCCAACAGTTATCTGTGCAGGATATCTGTCGCTATTTTTACAATTTGAGTTTTTATTATATAAAATCAACTTTCTTTCATCTTCCTTCATCTCGAGCAATGAAATAAACGGACTGAACCAATATTCCACTTGACTTAAATTCATTTCGTCAAAAATAATCATAAAAAGTTCATCTTTTCTATCATGGGCCCTTTTTAAAATATCTGCTATTCCAGTTTCAGAAGGAATAAACTCCTCCTTTGAAGTATTAAGATAACCAATTATATCTGCAGGTTCTGTATAGGCAGGGCTAATTGGGACAACCGTATAATGTTCCTCATCAAGGCCTAATGCCTTTGCATAGGCAACTGCCAGTCTCGTTTTACCTGTTCCTGCCATACCACTAATTATCGTTAAAGGATTTGTCTTTAAACACACATGAAAATTATAAAGATCTATATCTCTATAACATAATCCCTCATTTAATAGATACTGCTTAAATTTTTCTAAAAATTTCATTTCGCTTTTTACAGAATCCTTATAATTTTGAAAGTCATCCTTATTAAAAATATAAGAACCGCTATGTTCTATAGTTTCCTTTAATAATTTTTTATAATCCTCAGAAATAAACAGCAGCTCATCACTTACCTTATACACTACATTATCAAAGAAATCATTAGGAAACCTTATCTTTTTTATTTCTCCTATACTTGACAGAACCCTTTTTCCCTTTTGATTTGTCCAATTTAAATTCCCATAAATATAATCATCGCATATAATAATTTCGGGATCCTCAAATTCACAATTATATAATGGAAGTTCTATTGGCAGTTGTTGCATTATAGCTCTTTCAAACTCATATTTTGACATACTTGGTGATGGAATAGGGACGTACTTTTTTGTAAAATCAACGTTTGTAGATTCAATATCATAAATTACTAAATTTCTATAAAACATTTCATTTTTTGATTTTTCTTCCTTCTTCATGAATGGTTTAAATAATATTAATTTATTAGCTAATCTCTCATATATTCTATCTTTTTTTACTTTGATATCTCTCTCACTCCAAAAATCTGGTGACATAGGCACGTTTTCTAACGCCTTTTCAAAGCCAATAAATAGATTATTTTCAAAGGGTCCAGGTAATTCATATATTTTTTTAGGGATAGTTGATATTGGCTTAATATAAAATAATACATACTCAGGATTTTTTTTAAGATAAGTAATTGGCTTTTGCTCTTCGCCTATAGATGGGAAAAATTTTTCTTCTATTGCAAGATGGCCTAATATATAGCAATCCTGAATTGCTTTTATATCCTCCTGCTTAATAATATTTTTCATGATAAACCCTCCACACTTTTCTTTTTTATTATAATATTTCTAATAAGCTCCTCTAAAGAAACTCCAAAAATAACATAATATTTAATTCCTTTGCTTTTTAATAATTTTTCTAAGTTTAATAATTCCTTTGTTGAATTGAAGGAATTTCTATGAACAAAAATCTGCCCTTCATAATTTTCTATACTGCTAAGAATATCTGTATTATCAGTATCGATTATATTACATCTTCCCAATACCTCAAAAACTCTGTCATATTGATAATTTGTAATAATTGTAGTTTCAATATCTCCTTCAAATTTATTAATTTTTTCTTCGCTTTTAACTTGACTTTTGTTAATGCTTTTCTTAAATTCTTCAAGCTCCTTTTCTTTTGTAATTTTATAATTTTCAAAGTTTCGTTCTAATAATTCAATCTGCTTTTCCAGCATTTTGATTTTTTCATCCCTACTTTTAATCTCAACTTCAAAACTATTATTTTTTTCTGTTAACTTTTTTAATTCCTCTTCAAAAGATTTATAAACTTCTAAATTAAAACAAATATTTGCATCAGCTAAAAGTTTGTTATAAAAAGTTCTTTTATCTTGGGGAATCTGTAATATATCCTTTATGTTTTCTGAAATATATGCTAAAACAGCAATATAATCTGGAAGTTGACTTCTATTTTCGATAAAAAATTTAGCAAACTCTTCAAATTTAACTTTTGTAAACCTTTGCTTTAAATTAAAAAAGTTTTCCTCTTGATTTATTAGTTTAAGCATCGAAACTGCTTCTGGTTCAAACAAAGAAAAATACTCAATAGGTTCCTTAAGTTGCAAAAGCTTTTCTATAACCTCATAGCAGTTTTCCTCATTAATTTCTATATCTCCTACTAACCCTTCAAATATGTGTTTATTATTATTAAAATTCTCAAACATTCGATCTACATTTTTTTGTGCAAATTCAGGATCTAAAAGTATTAAAATCGCCAAAGGAAAATGAGGATCAACTTTTTCCTTTAACGGGTATGATAAAAATGTATATAAAAGATCGTCTACATTATTTAAATTTAACTCCTTTAATTTTGTTCCATATATCTCCTCTAACAATTTATAAAACATCTCATCTTTACTATTAAATTTAATAAATAAATGTTTTCTTAAAATTTTTTCAGGAACCTTTGCAACATTCGAAAATCCATTAATATTGATCTTCCACTTGTTTGCTATTTTAATCAATATATCTTGATTTGCTACTGTAAAATATAATTCTACTATATTCATCTAAACACCTCCGTCCCTTTATATATATTCTATAAAAAATCGCATTTTCCTTTATTTTTAAAATTGATAGTTTAAAAAAGCTATAGTTTTTGTTAAAATAGACTAGGAAAGGAGCGTGGGGGATATGCTTGTAAAAGATTGGAAGGAATTTTTAATCCCTTACGAACAAGCAGTTGAAGAGTTAAAAATTAAATTCAAAAGCATAAGAAAGCAATATAGAAGTAAAAATGAGTATTCACCAATTGAATTTGTAACTGGCCGTGTAAAAGAAATATCAAGCATCCTTGAAAAGGCAAAAAAGCTTGATATCCCTCTGAATAAAATAGCAGAGGAAATGGAAGATATAGCAGGAATTAGGATAATGTGCCAATTTGTTGAAGACATATATAAAGTTGTTCAAATTATCCGCCAAAGAGATGGAAAAGACTTGAAAATAGTCTACGAAAAGGATTACGTAAAGAACAAAAAGGATAGCGGTTATAGAAGTTATCATGTAATTATAAAATATCCTGTTCAAACTACTGAAGGAGAAGTTGAAATTTTAGCTGAAATCCAAATTAGAACTCTTGCAATGAACTTTTGGGCAACAGTTGAACACTCCCTTAATTACAAATATAAGCAAAGTATACCACAAGAAATTAAAGACAGGTTAAAAAGAGCTGCAGAGTTAGCCTTTTTATTAGACCAGGAAATGTCTGAGATAAAGGAAGAAATAATTGAAGCCCAAAAAATGTTTGAAATAAAATCTAGCGTAATCTCAGACATTCTTGATAACATTATAACCCTTTATTCCTTAGGTAAAATATCTGAGTCTACAGATTATCAGGATAAATTTAATAAACTATTAGAAAAAGGTGATATAATAGAATTAAAGGATTTGTTAGATGAACTTAACGACAAAGTTCAACAGACACGCCTTCAGCTATTTCAATTAGAGGAATAGTGGTGATAGTTTCATGGATAAATTCGAAGGCAAATTATTGAATATAATATTTATAGTTTTATTTACTATTTTTTTGTTAATTTCAAATATAGGTCAAAGTTTTAAAGTTGATATTTTTTCTACATTCAATTGCATCAAACATTATAATAACCTTAATAGATATTGGGAACGTTCAAAAAATCACCCTGAACTGATGGACCTTACATCAAATTATATAATCTCGTTACTTAAAAATAACAAACTTAAACCCTTTAATAATTCCTATATTCATACCTTTGAAAGAGCGTTCCCTGTTGGAGAAGCTAATTCTCATTTTGAAATTTTATCCCTTAAAGGGAAACTAATAAAAGCCTATAAATATGGGAAGGATTTTTTCGAGGATTTTAAAGGATTATATAAAGATGGTGAGACCTTTGGTAGCATTCAATATATAAGTAGAATTGATCAACGTATTGAGAAAGAAATAATTATAACAGATTTATATAATTATAATAACATTGAAGAACTTGATAATTATTTTTTATCAAATGGTGTTAAATGCGTAATTTCTCCTGCCTTTTCCGAAGACTTAGCCTTTAGCAGTGGTATATACGACGATAATCTTAAAAAAAACGATAAAGGATTAATCAAAATTATAATTAATCCTGATAATTTTTCAGAAATAATAAGATATTCCCAATACGGATATAGATTTAGAATAAACACAAATAAAAAGATTGAAAAAATTAAATTCAAAAATATATATGGTATATTGCCCGGAAAAAATAAACTCTTAAAACCTCTTTTAATAGTCTCCTACTATGATTTTTACATTAAACTGCCTGAAATACCAAACTCAACTAACGAACAAAATATTACTCCATCCATCATTTTAGAATTAATAAACTCTATTAGAAATCAACGTGCTAAGGTTCCGGATAGGACGATTATATTTGTTTTTTTGTCTGGTCATCTGCTAAATCAAGATTTCGATAGTTTATTTTCTAATTTACCTAACGGTGATATTCTTGTTATAGACAGTATTGGTTTATCCGACTCCTTTTCCATAACCCATACCCAAAAACATAACAGTTTTACAAATAATGTAATTAATATTTTAAAAGAACATTCTTTTTATATATCAAGTAGAAATACTAAACAAGACTCAAATTTTTCTTACACAGTTATTACATGTGAAAATGATATGTTAACTCCCCAATTAATATCAAGATCAGGTAAATTTCTGTTATCATTTATTAAAGACGAATGCTATAACTTAGGTTATATTACAGCAAACTTTAGATTGATTCGTTATTTTAAGAAACTGTTTAACATTTATTCAATACCTATATCTATTATTTTATTAATATACACTATTTATATTTTGTTTAAACCAAAAAATATTATTGACAAATAATAATTTTCTGTTATAGTTATCTTAGAATCAAAAAAAGGATGGTGTTTATGAATAACCTAAGCAATTTATTCAAAGAAAAAAATTTAAAACTTACGCCGCAAAGATATGCTATATATAATTATCTGCTTGGAACAAAAAGTCATCCTTCAGCTGAAATGATTTACGAGGCTCTAAAGCCGCATTATCCTACTATGAGTTTGGCAACCGTTTATAAAACTTTAAACACACTAATAGAATTAGGATTAGTTCAGCAACTCAATGTTGGTGAAGACAACTTTAGATTTGATGCTAAGGCTGAACCACATCCTCATATAGTCTGCCTTGAATGTGGTAAAGTCGACGATATAGATGAACTTGAGCTTAACAATATAAATCAAATAGCTCAAAAATACACAAATTATAAAATAAGTAGTAGCAAAGTATATTTTTATGGTCTTTGTCCTGAATGCCAATTAAAAGAAGAAGGGGATCGCTAAGATCCCCATTATTGTTGAAAGGATATTTTTAAAACTCTATCCCATGCTTCACTTGCCCTTACTCTACCTTCAAGCATATCCGATAATACAATTCCTATAGCATCGGCCATTTTCATATCAAGATTATCTATTAAAAATCCTGAATTATCATTTGTCATTTCAATGTGGGATATAATAATTCTTTTATTGATTGTATCTATCTGATTGACAGTTTTTAAAGAAGAAATAAAGCCTTTTTCTACAAAAAGTTTTTGAGCTTCTTGTTCGAATAAAAATTTTAAAAATTTTTCTGCCTCTTCTTTGTTAGAGCTTTTAGAGGAGATAGTTAAAATTTGCCCCCCACTTGCACTTACCTTTGCTATAGGATTATCAACAAACAAAATTGGTGATTCAAAAATTCCATATTCAAATCCAGATGGTTTTTTAGATTCAATAAGTTCTTTAGTTATAGATATTGCTGGTAAAATTGCTGCTTTACCCTTTAGAAAGTCATCAACAGACTGCATAAAATTAATATCAACACTACTCTTTTTAAGTGTATTTTTTGCCAATCTATCAAAAATATTAAAGGCGCTACCTACCCCTTGAATGTTCTCAAAGGCCTTTTTATCTGATCCTAAATTATCAGTAAAACTTTGTATGCCTGTAGTTTGACATGTTATGTTACCAAACAAAAGGGCTAAAGTCCATCTATCCATTGCACCTATGCTAATTGGAATAATACCCTTTGAATTTAGCTTCTTAGATATGTCAATTAACTCTTTTAAGTTGGTGGGTTCTTTAATTCCATATTTTTGAAACAAACTCTTATTATAAAACCATTCATAGGTGATAGGTAGATCACCTATACCATAATTTTTGCCATTAAACATTCCATAGGATAAGTTTATTGGATATAACTTGTTTTTTAAATCGTTTTTTTCTACAAAATCTGAAAGATCCATAATAAGCCCAGTTTTAGCATATTCAATCAACTGATTTCTTTTTATTCCGATTATATCATAGCCATCTTCCTTTGTAAGGCTTTCCTTAATTTTAGATTCATCGGAAAGATCAAGGGTTATTTCAATTTTTATATCTGGGTTTTGTTTTTCATATTCCTTAATAATTTCTTTATATATTCCTCCAATATTTTCTTCAGGATACATTAAAGCAATTTTTAAAGTCTTTTTGCCTTCTTCTCCTTCTTTGGTCTTTTTATTACAGGATGTTGTCCCAAAAAGTAAAGCAAATATTAGCAAAATACTAATTAGCCTTTTCATTCTATCACCACTTTCTTAAATTTATCTCTCCAATATGTGGAAAGCCCAATTACAAAATGATTATATAAAAAATAGCATTTAAAATCAATATTTGTTCCCTCATTTATATTTTTCCACAAATATTTTATAATTATCAGTCATATAATTTAATGGAGGTGAGTTTAATGAAATTAAAAATATATGTAGTTAAAAAACAACAGTTAATCTGGGGTGCTATAATAATCGCCGCAATCATCATAGCTGCAATCATAATGATACTTATGAAAACAAAACAAACTATAAATACTTTCAATCAGCCAAATACCTACTATACAGACTTAAACAACGACGGCAAAACCGATTGTATCTTCGTCGAAACCAATGAAAAAACAGGTGAATATCACGTATCAATTAAATGGGATGAAAAAAAAACATCTAACCTAGAACCTGATCCCACAATTAAAACTTTAGGATTTTTCAATAAAAACTGGCCAATGAACATAAGCTTTAATGATATCGATAAAGATAGTAAACAGGAACTAATCCTACAATCATCTGATAATAAAGGTCCAATATTACATGTTTTTAAAATTTATGATGACAAAGTTATTAAGTTAATTTCGGGAAGATATTCTATTTTTGGACTTGTAAAAACTAAGGACCTTGAACCTGTAATTGTGATTGGAAACAAAACAAAAAGAGGAATAAGCTATAATTATTTAACCTTTAATTCAAAGGGACCAGTCCCCTATGTTATGCCTACCTCTATGAACCTTGGAAAACATTCTTTAGAAACTTTAATAGGTTACATTGAATCACAGGAAGTTGAGGCTGCCAATTTAAATATAAATAAGAAACATTTAGATGTAATTTCAAAGGGAAAATTTTTAGATGGAAATATATACGAAGTTAAATACGATAAATACGATGTTCCAACTGAGTGCACATATATTTTAAGAACCTCTGAAGAAACTCCTATTGGTTATGAAAATACTATATATAAGGTTACATTAAGGCTTTCAAAATATGACAGCAGAAATCCTCAATACAACATCACTTCCATTGAAAAAATAAAATAATAAAAAGGGACTGTCCAATATGTTCCACAAATCCATTTTGGGCAGTCCCTTAACTTTTATATCAAGTTTAAATATTCCAATATTGCTGCTATTGCTCCCATCATACCTGCTTCATCTAA
The DNA here is from genome assembly GCA_026416875.1 of Caloramator sp. Taxonomy (GTDB): domain Bacteria; phylum Bacillota; class Clostridia; order Clostridiales; family Caloramatoraceae; genus Caloramator. Next base: position 9,397 of record JAOAEI010000014.1, on the reverse strand, counting down.
AAGATGTGCAGTGATAATTTTGCAGCTTTCTTTTTGGACCTTCATAGCTCTTTTATTTACTTCCTCTCTAATGTATTTTAATAATCGTTCCTGAGCCCTTGAAACTCCACCGCCGATTATAAATAACTCTGGATTTATTATATTTATATAACCAGCTATAGCAATGCCAAGCCACTCTCCAGTTTCCTTCATAATTTCTATCGCAAGTTCATCCCCTCTATCATAAGCCTCCGATAATGTTTTTGCAGTGATGTTATCAACATCACCAGCAATTTCAACCATTAAAGATTGTCTTCCAGAATTTATTTTTTCTCTTATTCTTCTTGCTATTGCAGGAGCAGATGCTATAGCTTCTATACAGCCTATATTTCCACAGGAACACCTTGGCCCATTTTTATCAACTGTTAAGTGTCCAAACTCACCTGCGCAAAATCTATAGCCTCTTATCATTCTACCATCAGAGATAATAGCTGACCCTATCCCTGTCCCTATCGTTATGTAAATAAAATCCCTGCAGTTTTTTGCAGCACCGAAATACTTTTCTCCAAGGGCTGCAACATTTACATCGTTGTCTAAGAAGATTGGAATATTAAAAAATTTATTAAGATCCTCCCTAATGTTAACATCCTGCCATTCGTCACCTAAATTACCTGAAAAATAACATACTCCCTTTTCAACATCTATAAGACCTGGAACACCTATCCCTATTCCAGCAATATTATCGATAGATAAATTAGCTTCAATTATAACATGTTCTATTTGTTCTTTTATTCTTATAATTGTATTATTATAACCTTTATAGGCTTCAGTTGGAATTTTAGTCTTCTTTATTACATTCCCCTTTAAATCTGAAAGAGCCGTAACTATGTTTGTTCCTCCAACATCAATACCAATTACATAATTTTTCATGATATAACCTCCTTTTGAATACTGTCAAATAGATTGTCTAGAACTAAAAGTGCAGCTCCCTTGGTTATAGCATCCTTACCTGTTTTTGTTCTTTTTATACTTACATTATCAAAGAGCTCATGTAAAGAATAATTCTTTGCCGCTTCAATTAATGTTTCAAAGAACAGGTCATTTATATCTATTAAATCCCCTCCTATAACAATTAAGCTTGGATTAAATATATTGATCAAGTTTGAAACACCTAATCCTAAATAAAATCCTGCTTTTTTAACGGCATCCACTATTTTTTGATTTCCTATATTAACTTCATAATTTATCTTTTCGATATTCAATTCGTCATTATATCCGTTTTCCATTGCATATCTTACTATTGCCCTCTCCGATGCATAGTTTTCTAAGCATCCATAATTTCCACAAATACATTTTAATCCATCAATTTCTATCTTCATGTGGCCAAATTCCCCTAATCCATCGGAAGCTCCCCTTAACTGCTGCTTGTCTTTTATAAATGCTGCACCGATTCCATATCCAACCTTTATACATATAAAATCATCTACTTCCTTTCCTTCTCCATACCAGCTTTCTGCCATTGCCATAGCCCTTACATCTCTATCTACAAAGACAGGCACATCAAATTCCCTTTCTAAAATTTCTCTTAAATTTATATTTTTCCAACCAAAATTAGGTGCAAAGCTGATTATCCCTTTATCAAAATCAACTAACCCATGGGCAGCAACACCTATACCAAGTATTTTATTCTTATCAGAAACATATCCTTGTATTAGCTGTTTTATAAAACTTATCATTATATCTTTAACCTTTTCAAAATCCATATTGGGATAAAGTTTTTCATTTAAAGAGCAAATTATTTCTGATTCCATGTTCATAACTGAAACTCTAAGTTTCGTAGAACCAATGTGAACAGCTATAACATAATACGAATCTGGGTTGATTTTAAGTAGGACTGGCTTTCTACCTCCCGTTGATTTTCCAAAATCGCTTTCTATTATTATGTTTCTTTTTAATAATTCTGCTGTAATATTTGTGACAGTTGCAGGGGTAAGATTTAACATTTTTGAGATTTCTACTCTTGATATTGGTGCGTATAATCTAATTGTATCTAAAACTAATCCTGTGTTAATCTTCTTCATCAATTGAAAACTTCCCGGAATCATATTCTTTTTCACGTTATCACCCCCTTCTAAAATTATACCAGAATATCACAATTAATCAATCTTTATTTTTTAATTAAATTAAGTTTTAAGATATAAAAAAAGAAGGGCCTTAAGGCCCTAAGGGGGATGGGGGGTTCTGTTAGTGGAAACTGCTGTTTCCTGCTCAAGTTGTTTTCTTGAGCTTTCATTAATTAATTTTTCCATTTATAATTTTTTTATTCAATTTTAAAAAAATTTTTTATCGACATATTTTGTCATCATACAATCTTATCATTAAAACTTTCTTTTAAAAATATTTATTAATATAAAAATATTTTTAAGGTGAAAGCAAGATGGCAAATTATAAGATAATTATATATACCAAAACACATAGATTAATATTGTATAAAAATGGTGTTCCAACTAGACAGTATCCTGTTGCCCTTGGTAAACCCTCAACCCCTACTCCAAAGGGGAATTTTAAAATTATTAATAAAGTCATTAATCCAGGCGGACCCTTTGGTGCAAGGTGGCTGGGGTTAAATATAAAGGGAATTGGAATTCACGGGACAAATAATCCTTCTTCAATAGGCAAAAATGTTTCCAATGGATGCATTAGAATGTTTAACAGTCATGTAATAGAACTTAGCAGCATGGTTCCCATTGGGACACCTGTTACAATAATATAAGCCTGAAATAGCATTGCTATTTCAGGCTTAATAATTTACATTAATAACAATTAGATTTTTATGTGAATTTAACCTCTATTTTAGCTCATCTGTTATTTTTATTTGAATTTTAGTCCCTTCTTTAAATTCTTAAATTGATATTGAATAGAGTCGACAATCATTCCTAAAGCACATTTATATCATATTTAATCGAATTGGGCACAATTAATTTAATATGTTCCTGGTAATTCTTTAGTGCTCCTTTGTTGAATATTTCAATTGGTAACATTGGATAAGCACTTTGAGTTTCGCTTAAAACTATTTCAATATTGGGTGTATTAACTTCAACTACTCCATTTGTAGGAACATCTTTTCCATTAATGGTTAGTCTATATTTCCATTCATTTTTTGCAATTTCTAATAATTCCTTGCTTGAGTAAGATTTTTGCATTAGCATTTTTATATATTTTTCTTGTTCATCTACTTTATCTCTCAAAAAATTCAACTCTATCTCAAGCGATGAAATTTTTCCTCCAATTCTTTGATTTTAGTCTCATTAGCGTCAATAATCATACTATCTATTTTTCAGGATATATTTGAATCTTTTTTTGATCGTTAAGGCGTAAATAAACTATGCCACTATCAAAAATAAAATCATTGTATTTTCCGTTGCTGTTTATATAGTATTCAAATGCCGTTAATTCCCCTTTTATTCCACTATCTAATCCATCCTTTAAAAGTTTTAATTTTTTATAATCATCTGTATTTGCTTTAAAAATCCCATTCTTAACAGTGTAATTATTTGATTTTTTATCTAATGATATTACACAATAATCACGCAAATTGGGATGAACATTAAAAAAAGAATACTTAATGTTACCATTTAATGTTATTTTTTTAGGCACAGTTTTTCCACTTATTATATGTTTAACTACAAATACAATTTTGTTATCACTTTTATCTACAACTTTGGCAATCACAAGAGCATATTGATCACTATGCATAAGTCTCCATAATATATCCGCAGAAAAAACTTTAAAGCCTATATAAAAAATACAAACTAAAATAGCGACAACTGTAAAAAATCTTTTTTGCATATAAAGACCCCCAATTAAATATTACTTTTATCAATGTGACTTAATCCAAACCAATAAATCCTTCATTACCTCATCTCGATTGATTTCATTTAGCATCTCATGTCTTCCATCCTTATAAAACTTGTATTCTACATCCTTTATTCCTAATCTTTTATAAGCTTCAATTAGCCATTTTATAGTTTTACATTTGTTGCCAACAGGGTCCTGATCTCCTGAGAAAATATAAATCGGTAAATCCTTTTGAATTTTAGACATATTCTTTTTTAGGTGTATACTTCTAAAGCCCTTTAAAAAATCATAGTAAAAGCTTGATGTAAAAATTGTCCCGCAGAAGGGATCATTAATGTATTTTTCTACCTCCTTTTCATCCCTACTAAGCCAGTCAAACTCAGTTTTTGTTGGTTTAAAGGATTTATTATAGTTTCCAAAGGATAATTTGTTGAGCAATTTGCTCTGCCATCTCTCACCTCTTATTTTCATTTCAATATATGCAATAAATCTTCCGATTTCTAATAAAACACCTTGCTTTCCAGCTGTTCCAGATAATATTACTCCTTTTATGCTGTCACCATACTTTGTAATGTATCCTTGTGCAAGTAATGAGCCCATGCTATGTCCTAAAAGGTAAATAGGGAGATCTGGATTTTCTTTTTTAATAATATCGTTAAGCTGTTTCATATCTTCTATCATCCAATAAAAGCCGTCTTTGCCTATATAGCCTACATTGTCAAGGCACTTTGCAGTTTTGCCATGTCCCCTATGGTCATTTGCATAAACTATATAACCTTCATTTGTAAAAAACTCTGCAAATCTTTCATATCTTGCAGCAGTCTCAGCCATTCCATGTGCTATTTGAATAACACCTTTAATTTCTTTTTCTTCATCTGGCATCCATTTATAAGTAAATATATCTACATTCTGTCCATCATTAAATGTAAAAGTCTCACCCCTCATATTCCCCCTCCTTACATTTACATTCATATTATACCATATTTACTAATATATGTAACATAATATTAAAAATAAATGACCCTTCCTCTGAATTTATTTTAGTTGATACTCAAAGTAACTTATTATACAATATATTTATGATTAACAAACATTAGCTATATAATATCAAATTAAGGAGGTAAGAATGAACAACATATTATTAGCCTTCTCACTAACTCTTATTGCAGGATTATCAACAGGTATTGGAAGTGCGATTGCTTTTTTTGCTAAAAAAACTAATACTAAATTTCTTTCAATTAGTCTTGGTTTTTCTGCTGGAGTTATGATTTATGTTTCTACAATTGAAATATTTTCTGAAGCTAGAAATTTACTTACAACTTCACTTGGAATAAAAACAGGTTATTTATTAACAGTAGCATCCTTCTTTTGTGGAATGTTAATCATCACATTGATCGATAAGCTAATTCCATGTGGTGAAAATCCTCATGAAGTATACAAAATAGAGGAAATGGATAATAATAACTGTATTAAAAAGAATACTAAACTTTTTAGAACAGGTATTTTTATTGCATTAGCTATTACAATACATAATTTTCCTGAAGGAATTGCAGCTTTTATATCTTCACTTCAACACCCTAAATTAGCAATACCAATCATTATAGCAATTTCTATTCATAATATCCCTGAAGGCATAGCTATATCTTTTCCTATATACTATGCTACGGGAAGCAGAAAAAAAGCCTTTTTGTTTTCCTTCCTTTCAGGTTTATCAGAACCCTTAGGAGCTTTAGTTGGTTACTTAATATTAATGCCATTTTTAAATGACATCGTATTTGGAATTATCTTTGCTGCAGTAGCCGGAATAATGGTATTTATTTCACTTGATGAATTATTGCCATCTGCAGAAGAATATGGAGAACATCATCTTTCAATCTATGGCCTTGTAAGTGGTATGATAGTAATGGCAATAAGCATATTGTTATTTGTATAGTAAAAAAGCCTTGAAAGCCAAGGCTTTTTTACTATACAGTTTTATATGCTATGCTTATTTACGTTTCCATTACAATGATAAAATTCATTAAAAAAACAGCTCTCCTATCTTATAACCATGTGGTAATTCTTCTTCGCTTAAAAATTTAAAAGCATCATCCCTTAGTATTGGCAAAAATACCTCATATGGAATTTTTGAAAATTCACAAGCATAATTACTAGCTCCAAACCATTTTCCTTCCTTGCTTCCTAAATTTAATCCCCTTGCAAATTTAGTATAGTTTGAGCAGTCATGAACTACTAAATCCCAGTTTTCTTCATCAGCTATTTTCATAAGTTTCAAAGTCAATTCCCTGCTCCATATTGGAGAAATATATCCACCTCTGTAAATATACATGTTTTCACCATAATAATTATATATATTATTCTCGTTTAAATGTAATTCTGCACAATTGATAAAATCAAGTTTTGTATCCAAAATCGCCTTTTTTTTCTTTAAAAATGTTTCAAAAAACTCTGGTGTCATTGGTGTCTCAATTCCTACGCTTTCAATATACTCTTTTGCTATTCCAATATTTTCAATAACTTTATCTGAACAATTAGATGCTCCTAAGTTAAAACGTATCTCATTAAGGCCTGCTTCACCAAGTGCTTTTAAGGTCTCTTCTGTTGCTAAAGTTCCATTTGTATATAAATGCTGATGGATATTAGCATCGCTAAATTTTTTTATAATTGGATAATATTTTTCAATTTCCATGAAGGGCTCTAAGTAAACATAAGCAACGCCAGTCGGTTTCTTTTGAATAGATAAAAGTAAATCAATATCCTTTTCATAAAACTTAGTTCCTCCAATTTCCCACAAACCTTCTCCGATTGGCGGCATATATTCTATCTGCCCATAATTATAACAGAACTTACAATTTAAATTACATTTATTTGTTTTTCTAATTGCCCCTAAACCAGTGCCCAACAAGCAAGAACGGCATCCTTTAGGAAATTTATTTTCATTTCCTACAAAATAAGTTCTATTATCTAAAGTTTTCAAATTCTTAATTTCAGACATTAAAACAGCGTTTCTATGTTCAACTGCTGCTTCGATTTGTGCAAAGGTAGCATAAACTATTTCCTCCTGCTTTGGACTTAATTCTTCATCCTCAGGAAGTTGCGAAAAAAATTCAAACCACAAAAGAGCATCTTTTTTTGAAATTTTCACCATTTATCCTCCTCTTTTTTCTCCAACCTAAATTTATTCTGTATACAGAAAACTATTTTACTATTTCTTCAGCCTTTTAACAATCATTATTTTAACACTTGCTATTAAACACCTTAAAATTCTGTTTAGGTTTTTATGTATACTAAGTTTGAATTTTATTAAAGATTTTTAGGGGTTTAAATTAATTATACATACCATTAATAGATATAGAACAAAAAATGTTGGGACTTATTTACAACCCCAACATTTTTTAAAATCAACTAAGATTCCATATATTATAGCTTCAAAACACTTTGTATATGCTAATTTAAAATTGATCCTTTTCTCTTAACATTCATCATTTTATTGATAACTTCTTTCACAGTTTATTACTTTAATGTAGTCACAAATATTAACAAAACATATGCCAAAATTCCAATAGATATCAAACCTAAGATTAGATTATTTATTTTAATCATAGAAAAATTATCTACACATATCCAAACTCTAATTTTTGATTTCGTCCTTTACGGAATAACTTTATTTTTTGATAATATATTAAGTGCCTCTTCTCTGGAAGTTGCATTTGGCACAATACAGTATCCATGTTGGTTATCCCATCCTCCCCAATCACCTTCAACTTTCCATCCTACATTTTTATTTAGTGGATTATCATTATAAACACATATAGTCATTCCTCGAAACCAAGACTTTGAATATATACGTCCAAGGATATATTCTTCATAAATTCTATGTCCATTACTGTCCTTTCGTCCTGTATCATGATAATATTCAAGTGGGCAACCATCTTTTAAAAAATATACTTTTCTCATCTTTTCATTTGTAAGCTTATAATCAGAAACAGCGATTTGGCCATCAAAAGCATCGTTTATAAATAAGTTTTTATAATATTTCCCATGAATCTTAACTTGACATCGAACGATATAAGATGGATCATCAAGTTTTATCTCTATAGCATCATATGTTTTATTTATTGGTATTGGAATAAAAAAAACTAAAAGCGCTATTATTATAATGAATAAACTTACCCACTTTATAATATCAATTTTTCTATTTAATCTCATACATAATGCCTCCATCTTCCTTCTTGAGGTTTCAATAAGCCAATTATAAGCCTAAATATGATACCTTCTCATTATAACCTAACAATCCAAAACTTTATTTTTAGGTATAAAAAGTGATAAATCATTTATCAGCTTTTTATCTTTCCAATAACCAAAGCTAACATTTTCAACTTCCTTCTTATATTAAATAGTTTAAAATTTTTATCTAGATAGCTATTTTACACTTTATTCTCTGACAAACAATTTAATTGCTTTTGCAGTAACAAACTTTAATATTTTTTTTTCTGATAATAGATATAATAAAGAAATAATACCTGCAACTAAAGAAAACAATAATAATTTAACTCCAGATACAATGTTATTTGAATCAAATTCTTTAATTGCTTCAGGAATTACAATTAATCCTAGGACTAAAAGAATAATAAAAATCATTTTATTTTTACTTAACTTCATTATTTTTGAAATCCTCCTATCACTTACATACTTTACTTATTTTGTATAAAAAACAGTTACCAAAAGTGGTTTTGGAGCTGAAACTAAAGTCAATAGAGAAAATTCTTAAATTAAAGCTTATATGCATCCTAATATATCAGAAACTTTTCCGCCATTTATTTTAAAAGCAGCTGATTGCTATCTACCACCCTTTATTAACATAATTATTTATTAAAAGCATAGTTTTATAACCACTTTACCACACCATAGTAGTCAAAGTATTTACATGAAAACCTTTAATTTAAACAATGCACATATATTATTATAAAAATCAAGCACATCATTAAAAATGATTAATGCAATATATAATATATAAATCTACCTGCTACTTCACCTATTTTCATTCCAATTAATGCTGCAAGTGCAACAACTATTACTATTAAAGACACCTTATATATTGGAAAGTTATCTATTTTTTTAAACAAAAGATTCATAGTTCTCATCTCCTTTTACTTTATTTTATTTTCTATGATTTTTCTATTACTTTTTATCCTACATAAATTTCAATACCTATACCTATTGAATAAAAAGTTTTATCATTAATGACCTTAATTATTTTTAGGTTTTAACTTTTAAAAATTTAATAGCCTTTTAGTATAATTTAAAGGCTTAAAACTACTAGCAAGCTAGGGCAAAATTTTTATCAATGTGCCAATCTATAGGTCATAGCCGCCATCATTACAAAGATAAAAAATACTTCCCCAGTCTATCAAAAGAGTGCTTAATAACTTGTAATATTATACCATAAATTTCAGTTCAATAACACACATAATTTTGTAACATGTGATTATTTTATGATAATGTCATGTTGTAAAGTAATATGATAAAATGTCACTATGAGGAACGAGGTGTTTTATTC
>JAOAEI010000149.1 GCA_026416875.1 Caloramator sp. | reverse complement strand
GGAGTTCCACCTGGATCAACTACTGCACATTCTCTACTGTTTTCATCTCCAATTAAGTAGCAATTAGTTTGAAAATAACCTAATTGGAACACTTCAAAAATCATATCCTCACCTCAAAAATTTTTCTTACTGTCTAAAAGAAGTGTAACAGGCCCATCATTTACAAGCTCAACATCCATATAGGCTTGGAACTTTCCTGTTTGAACATTTTCAACATATTTTTTGCATTCCTCAACAAATTCATTATATATTTTTTCTGCATGCTCTGGTTTTGCCGCCATCATATAATTAGGCCTTCTTCCCTTTCTGCAGTCTCCATATAAAGTAAATTGTGAAACCACCAAAAGGGACCCCTTAACATCTATAAGAGATAAATTCATTTTTCCATCGGCGTCATCGAAAATTCTTAAATTACATATTTTATCTGCAAGGTATTTTATATCATCTGAGTTATCGCTATCCTCAACACCAAACAAAACCAATATCCCTTTATCTATTTTCCCTGTAAGCTCACCGTCAGCTATAACCTGTGCCCTTTTTACCCTTTGAACAACAGCCCTCATAGTCTCACTCCTAACTTAAATTTCTATAAACGTCTATAATTCCATTTAATTTTCTAAGGTCCTTGATTAACCTCTCTATCTGCTCAACGCTAGTAACTTCAATTGTTAAGTTTATTAGAGCCAAATGGTTCCTTGTTGTTCTTGCATTTATTGCCTTTACCGAAAGCTTTGAATTAGTTAAAGTTGTCGATATATCGGCAATAAGACCATGTCTATCGTTGGCTTCAATTGAAATTTCCGCAAGAAATTTTGCATTATGCTCACCGCTCCAGCTTGCATCAATTACTCTATCCGGTTCTGCTTCAGCAAGATGCTTGAAGTTGCTGCAATCCTTTCTATGGATGGATACTCCCCTGCCTCTTGTTATAAAGCCGATTATCTCATCACCCGGAACTGGATTGCAGCATTTTGCAAATCTTACAAACAGATCCCTTTCTCCCTCTATTATAACTCCAGGTTTTTTTATTTCTCCCTTTCTTGGCTTCTTTTCAGTTTTATCTTCAATGATGATTTCCTTTTGTGGTAATATATCTTCCTTTTTAATTTCTTCCTTTAATTTGCTTATAACCTGATGGACTGTTAAAGCACCGCTTCCAATTGCTGAGTAAAGATCTTCAATATTAGAAAAATTAAATTTTCTTATTACTGGTTCTATATTCTCTGCCTTTAAAGCCTCATTTAAATTTAAACCTTGCCTTTTAATTTCCTTTTCAAAGTTTTCCCTTCCCTTTTCTATGTTTTCCTCTTTAAAGGTCCTTTTAAACCACTGCCTTATTTTGTTTTTAGCCTGGGAGCTTTTTGCAATATTGAGCCAATCCCTACTAGGTCCTTTGGAATTAGCTGATGTTATTATTTCAACTATATCCCCTGTCTTTAGCTTATAATCAAGGGGAACCATTCTTCCATTTACCTTTGCTCCGACGCACTTATTTCCAACATCAGTATG
>JAOAEI010000148.1 GCA_026416875.1 Caloramator sp. | reverse complement strand
CCCCTTGAAAGTTCCCTTAATATTGCCTCCCTAATTATGGCTTCATTATATTCTAAAACATATGTTTGAACAGGATATCTATCCTCTGGGGGAGTTTCTATTATACTCATGTCTCTAACACCAATTAAGGACATATGCAAAGTCCTAGGAATCGGCGTTGCAGTTAAGGTTAAAACATCTATATTCTTTTTTAGGGCTTTAATCTTTTCCTTGTGACTGACGCCGAATCTTTGTTCTTCATCTATAATTAATAAACCTAAATCCTTAAATTTTATTTCTTTATTTAAAAGTTTATGTGTTCCAATAATAATATCAACGTTGCCCACCGAAAGCTCCTTTAAAGTTCTTTTTTGTTCTTGGGGACTTCTAAACCTGCTAATCATATCTATATTAATCGGGAAACCTTTGAACCTTTGAAGGAAAGTATTGTAATGCTGCTCTGCAAGTATAGTTGTAGGAACCAATACAGCAACCTGCTTCCCGTCCATCACCGCTTTAAACGCTGCCCTCATAGCAACCTCGGTTTTGCCATATCCTACATCTCCACAGAGAAGTCTATCCATAGGCTTGGGACTTTCCATATCCCTTTTTATCTCTTCTATTGCCCTTAGCTGATCTTCCGTTTCCTGATACGGGAATTCATCCTCAAACTGCCTTTGCCAAGGCGTGTCAGGTGAAAAGGCATGTCCTTGAATTCTACTTCTTTCAGCATAAAGTTTTATAAGGTCCTCCGCCATCTCCTTTAATGATGCCTTTACTTTGTTTTTGGTTTTTATCCAATCTGAACTTCCAAGCTTATTAACCTTTGGAGGGTTATCATCTGCGCCTATATATTTTTGGATGATGTCCAATTGCTCTACAGGAACATATAAAGTATCGTTTCCCTGGTATTGAATTACTAAATAGTCCTTTTTTATCCCTTCAATAACAAGCTCATTTATTCCTTTAAATACTCCTATTCCATGGACTTCATGAACAACATAATCTCCAACCTTAAGATCTGTAAATACATCTATCTTTTTAGATCTCGATTCCTTTGTTTTTTTCTTTGCTTGTTTTTTGCTTGGACGTATTTCCGTATCAGAAATTATCAAAAGCTTAATATCAGGGAAATCCATTCCCTTTGATATGCTTCCTGTTGTTATTGTTATTACATTTTCATTTAGCTTATCTATATCTTCCTTATAAACAGAATTAAAGCCTTCTTCCTTTAATGCATTTTTAAGCCTTAATCCTTTAGCTTCTGTAGGGGTAAATATTAATATTTTATAGCCTCTATTCGCTTTTAATCTTAATTCTTCAATTAGATATTCCAAATTGCCTGCATAGGAATTGAGTCCAATGGAATTAAAATTTGCTATAGCATGAGGTTTAAAATCTTCTACAATCCTTGGAAGCATATTAAAGGAAACCAATTGTTTTCCTTTTAAATTGGCAAGTATGATTTCGGGATGAATAAAAAATTCTCCCTGTCTTGATAGAGCACTTCCACTTTCAAGCATCGTCTTAAACA
>JAOAEI010000147.1 GCA_026416875.1 Caloramator sp. | reverse complement strand
TAGCCTTGCGCATAATTTAAAGACCTTGAAACTACTAGCCCGCCAGGGCTAAATTTTTTTTATCACTCAAATATATTTCATAGGATTTCCTCCTTTTTTGTCGAATTATATTTATATAACCAAATTTTACTCAAAAAGGAGGAAATTTCTATGTATCAACGTCAAGAAATCTTTAACATTATTGAATTCTTTACTTCTCAAAAACTTGTCAATTTTTATACTAAACTTTTCGAAAATCTTGATTTATCTCCTTTGCCAGATAGGCTACCTTCTAAATATGGTCCTACCGGATATTCCCGCCATGCTCTCTTTAGAGCCTTTATTGTTATGAAATGTGAGAAATTTGCTCAAATTACTGACCTTAAAGATTTTTTAGAAAATAATTTAATCATTGCTAAGCTTTGTGGCTTCGATATTCTTAAACCTTTACCTTCTTACTCTGTTTTCCGTAGATTTATTAAAAATCTATCTAACTCTTTTCTTAAAAAAATCATGAAAAATCAAGTTAATATTCTTAAAGGTTTAGGCTTTATTGATAACAAATTTATTTCCGTCGATGCTACCCCTGTTAAAGCTAATACTAAATTTAACAACCCTAAATCCTTTTCAATTAACAAATTTTCTAAAAATAATCCTCCTTCTTCTGATAAAGATTGTAAGTTAGGCGTTCATACCTCTAACAACTCCATGAATGTTCAAGTCACTGATGATAAAACCGTAAACTTAAAGAAAAATTATGAATTCTATTGGGGTTACAAAAATCATGTTATTTGCGATGCTATTTCTGGTCTTCCTATTGCTGAATTTACTACTACCGCTGATGTTAACGAGGTTTCTATTCTTACTGAAATCCTTGCTTCTACCAATGAATGGTTTCCTCTTGAAGGCAGTTACATCATTGCTGATAAAGGTTATGATTCTAAACAAAATCATGATTTCATTCGTTATACCCTTAAAGGTCATGCCTTCATTGCCTTAAATAAGCGTGGCACTAAGAAGAAAAACTTAACTTCAAATGGTAATGTCATTTGTGATGCTGGCTTAGCTATGCATAAAGATGGCAAACAATATTTTGATTCATATATTAAGCAAAAATTTTGCTGCCCTTTTAGAACTTCTAAAGATGATTCTTTATGTCCATGTAAGCATGAAAAATATTTTAATGGTAAGAAAAACAGAGGTTGTGTAAAATACATAACCATTAGCACTGATTATAGGTCCTCCATAAATCGTGATTCAATATTTTTTAAAAAAATATATAGCCTAAGAACTGAATCAGAAAGATACAATTCTAGATGGAAAAATCTAAATACCGAAAAAGCTTATGTTAGAAATATTAACTCTGTTACTAATTTGAATACAATCGGACATATTTGTCTTTTAGCTGTTGCAATTGCTGCCATAAAATCTGGTTGTGTTGATAAATTCAAATCCCTATCAGGCTTTAGAAGAATATCTTAAATTAGTCATATTTAATTAATTTTTAAGCATCAATTTTACCAAGGGGGTAGTCTGC
>JAOAEI010000146.1 GCA_026416875.1 Caloramator sp. | reverse complement strand
AAATCCGAAAAGCTTTCAGATGCTAAAAGAACATCTATATAACCTATGTTGCCCTCCATATATAAAGCTCTAAGCCTCTTGGCATAAAGGTCCTTTTCCGTTTCAAAATCTTCAATAGCTTTTTCAAGCTCTTTATTGGTTTTTTCAATTTCATCCTTCTTTGACTTGATTCGATCATTCAGATCCTCTATTTCATTTTGAATTTTAGTTACTTTATTTTCATACTCTTTAATTTTTTGCATTACATCTTCTTTTTCATCCTTTATTTCTTCAATTTTATTTTTTAATTCTTTTATATTAGATTTTACTTCATTTAATTGTTTCTTCTTCTTCGAAAGTTCATCTGCCCTTACATTGAATGTGGTTATTAAAATTGCTAACATCAAAAAGACTGCTATTCTTTTGTGCACTTTCGAACCCCCCATCGGAATTTTAAAGAACAAGATATCTTTTTACTGCTAAATAACTTCCAAAACCTCCTATCAAAGCTCCCATTAGGAGAAATTTTTGTAATATAAAAGATAAAAGACTTTGAGCTGAAACAAAATTAAATAGAAGTAAATTCAAAGATACATTGTTTGTTAAGTATTGGTATGAGAAAAACAAAACCGTAATGGATAAAATAGCACCTAAAAGTCCCAATAAAACTCCTTCTATTACAAAGGGCCACTTTATAAACCAATCGGTTGCCCCTAAATACTTCATTATGCTTATTTCACGTCTTCTTGAATAAACGGCAAGTTTTATAGTGTTTGATATTAAAAAGGCTGAAATTATTGCAAGAATTCCCATAAGAAAGTAACTTGCAATCCTTACTATATTTGTAAATTTTATTAGTTTTTCAACTATGCCTTTTCCATCATAAATTTTTTCAATACCATATAACTTTGATATTTCATATGATACCTTAGATATAAATTCAGGTTTTTCAACTTTAATTACAAAGGATTGGGGTAGAGGATTATCCATTTCAAATCCTTCTGCAATAGCTTTGTTTTCACCAAGCTTTTTCTTTAAATCCTCTAAGGCCTGTTCCTTTGATATATATATCACCTCAGTTACTCCTTTAATATTTTTAATATCTCTTTCAATTTCAAGCCTTTTTAGGGTAGTTACTTCATCCTTCAAATATACCTTTATTTCCAAAGTCTTTCCTATACTTTCAGCAGCATTATTAACATTTAAAGCCAATATAAGGAATATACCTAATACAAATAGTGATGCTGCAACTGTTCCTATTGATGCAACAACCATCACCCTGTTTCTTGCTAAGTTCTTGATGCTTTCTAAAAAATAATACTTAACCCTTTTAATCTTCATATCCATATACGCCCCTTTGTTCGTCTCTAATTATAACGCCCTTTTCAAGTGCAATAACCCTTTTTTTCATTCTATCAACAATGTCCTTTGCATGGGTTACCATTACAATGGTTGTCCCACTTTTGTTTATCTCATTTAAAAGTTCCATAATCGCCCATGAATTATCTGGATCTAGATTTCCAGTTGGTTCATCGCAAATTA
>JAOAEI010000145.1 GCA_026416875.1 Caloramator sp. | reverse complement strand
TGTGATTATTTTATGATAATGTCATGTTGTAAAGTAATATGATAAAATGTCACTATGAGGAACGAGGTGTTTTATTCAATGTCACAAAAACAAATTAATAGATATGTTGTTATCCAAAAATCCCTTGAAGGTTTAATAACCGTAAAGGAAGCAGCAATGGTTTTAGGCCTTAGCGAACGTCAAATTATTAGATTAAGGAAAGGTGTGATGCAAAACGGTGTTTCTGCTCTTATTCATAAAAACAAAGGCCGTAAACCTTCTCATGCTGTTTCTGATGAACTTAAAGAAAAAATCATTTCTCTTAAATTGTCTGATACCTACAAAGATGCTAACTTCAAACATTTTATGGAGCTTCTTGAAAAATTCCATAACATCAAACTAAGTTACTCTGCTATTTACAATATCCTTAATTCTTCTGGCATTAAAAGCCCTAAGAAACGTCGTAGATTTAAGCTCCATACTAGACGTAAAAGAAAACCTCAAATGGGCCTTCTTGTTCAGATGGATTCCTCTCCATTTGATTGGCTGGGTATTGGCTCTAACTTTTCTATCCATGGTGCTATCGATGACGCTACCGGAATGGTCCTTGGCCTTTATATGACTAAAAATGAATGCCTCCAAGGTTATTTTGAAGTCGCTCGCTTTATGTTCCAAAACTTCGGTATTCCTGTTAGTATCTATAGTGATAGACATGCTATATTCCTTTCTACTAAAGCTTCTAAGCTCTCCATTGAAGATCAACTAGAAGGCAAAGTTTGTAACGATACTCAGTTCTCTAGAGCTATGAAGGAACTTGGTATCACAACAATAACTGCTCATTCACCTCAAGCTAAAGGTAGAATAGAACGTCTTTGGAATACTTTGCAATCAAGACTACCTGTTGAATTTAAAATAGCTGGTATCAAAACCATTGATGAAGCTAATGAGTTTTTGAAAAAATATGTCTTTGAGTTCAATAGCCTATTTTCTGTTGAACCTTTATCTGATGAGTCTGCTTTTAGACCCTTAAGTAAGGATGTGGATCTTGATTCTGTCCTCTGTGTGAAGGAAAAAAGAAAGGTCGATAATGGTGGCGTTTTCTCCTTCTACGGAAGACAGTTCAAAATACTTCAAAAAAACTGTCAGCCTCCAATACCGACCCGTGCAACTATTAATGTGTTCATTAATAGTTTAGCACGTGTTCAGGTCGAATACAAGGGGGTTGTTTACGACACTGAAATATTTGTAAAATCTAAAACTGCTAATCCCATTAAAAAGGAGAAAAACACCTATAGACCACCAGAAGATCATTATTACAAATACGGACGTAATTCTGTTAAGCCTATCATCTATGATGAAAGCGATCAAGAAATTTTGAGTATGCTTGAGGAGATTTTCCTCGGTAAAGATAACTTTCTTGATAGATACAAAAATTTAGGGTAATTGTTAGCTTTCGATAACAGCAATGTTAGTCGGGTGATGTCAAGGCACCGTGGAATAAATGGGAGGGGCCCGCTATGCGGGAGGGTGCCCTTTTATGCCGCGAAAGGCCTTGACATCAGGCGGCATAGTATCCTATTGCCTTTTAGGGGCAGATTAATCTGCCCCTCTGCCTTCCGGCGAGGATGGGGGTTTTGGGGGCAAAGCCCCCAAATTTTTCCCCATTAAAAGTGACATTTTTATGCGATAATTAACTTAATTTTTT
>JAOAEI010000144.1 GCA_026416875.1 Caloramator sp. | reverse complement strand
GGTGGGGCTTTTAAAGGAAAGATTAGAAAAGGAGGATTAGGTTGAAGAAAAAGATTTTGGTTTTAGTTATTATTTTTGTTTTGCTGAATATATATATAAGCATAAGATATGGTAATCATTATTATCTCGGAAGTTTTGCATCTATGAATAATGATGATGTTAAATACATAAGAGGCGGATTATATCTTTTAAGGGAAGGAAGACTTATTTATAAAAGTGACAGAGATACAGTTTATATTATGCCAGGGCTTTCAATCCTTTTGGCTTTATTTTTATCCTTTTTTTCTTTATTTAGGGCAATATTAGCCTTTAGAATTTTTCAAGCTATAATACAAGGAACATCCCTTCTTTTGATTTATCTATTAGCAAAGGAAGCTTTTGACGAAAGGGTTGGAGCTTTAGCATCTTTTATTGATGCCCTATATCTTCCTGAATATTTTGCAACACAAGTTGTTTTAACAGAAGTAATTTTTAAATTTTTATTTTTATGTAGTTTATATTTCTTGGTTTTAGCATTAAAGGAGGATAATGAAAAGCATTATTATTTAAGTGGTTTGTTATGGAGTTTAAGTTTATATTTTAAGCCGGTGGTTGCCCTCATGCCGTTTGTTTTGGTGATATATTGGATAAGGCAAGGATTTGATTTTAAAAGGTGTGTAAAAATTAGTTTTAATGTTGCAGTTATTTTTTGTTTGATGTTAAGTCCTTGGTGGATAAGGAATTATTTGATTTTTAAAAAATTTATTCCCTTTACATTGTCAAGCGGAAATCCAATGCTTCAGGCAACCTATGTAAATTACGACCAAAGTAAAGATTATGTCTTATATGAAACTTCCGATGATGAAATAAGGAATGATGTGATGGAAAGGAAGATAACAAAGGAAAGGTTCATAAGACAGCTTAAAAAGGACCCAAAGGGATATCTATATTGGTATTTTATAAAAAAACAAATTTATTTATTTAATAGGCCATTTTATTGGAGAAATGTATTTGGGGTTAGATTAAAATATGTCAATTCTGTGCATAATTTTATAGTAGTTCTTGGCTTTTTGGGGATGTTTTTTTCCTTTGGCAGGGTAGATAAAATATTAAAGTATGTAGTTGTTTATTTTGTTATTGTTTATATTCCCTATTTTACTTTTTCAAGGTATGGTTATCCTTTAATACCAATTTTAATAATATTTTGTAGTTATATTCTACAAAAAATTTTTTTATTCGACAAAAGAAGGATTTTTAATTGGGACGTTGAATATTTTTAAAAAGGAGGTGTTAGTATGTTTATTTCTCCTAAGTTTGTAATTGCTGTGAAGTGTAGTAGTTGTGGAAAATTTAAAAAGCTTGACATAGATCTATTTAAAGCAAAGGAAGCTAAAGGGTTAAAATGTGAATGTGGCGGAAGTTTATTTAACTACAAGATAATAAATAAAGATGTGGTTTTAGATATCAAATGTGTTTTTTGCGATAGAATCCACAGATATAAATTTAAATTGAAGGACCTAATTGAAAAGCCGTTAAAGATAATAAACTGCTCCTTTAGCGGGTTTGAAATAGCTTTTGCTGGAAAAGATGATGCAATTAATGCTATAATAGATAGGTATGAAAATGATTTGGATGAGCTTTTAAAGCTTTTAGGCTTTAATTATCAAACAAGTGTAAGGAGGGTTTAAAGTGAAACTATTTATTGATA
>JAOAEI010000143.1 GCA_026416875.1 Caloramator sp. | reverse complement strand
TATATTTGAGTGATAAAAAAAATTTAGCCCTGGCGGGCTAGTAGTTTCAAGGTCTTTAAATTATGCGCAAGGCTAATTTATTTTTTAATAGAGGTGAATCTATGAAGGATGGAAGTGTAAGAAATAGACAATTAATTAGCAAGGTTAATATTACTTCGTTGGTTAAGTTGTTTATATTGCACTTTTTAAAAGAAAGGGAACATTATGGCAATGAAATTATAGATAGAATAGAAATATGTTTAAACTATAGCTGGAGGCCTAGCCCTGGACTTATTTATCCTCTACTTAGGAATATGGAAGAAAATTTGCTTATTGAGGGATGGTGGGAAGAACCTGACAAAAAGACAAAAAGAATATACCGTATAACGGATGAAGGATTAAGGCACTATGAAAAAATAAAAACTCTTTATAAACCATTATTAGATGAATCATTAAATATTATTAATAATACATTAAAGGAAATATATAAAAAAGGAAATATATAAAAATTAGCAAGGAGGAAAACTTATGGAGTTTTCAAAAAAAGCAAAAGAAATTAGTTCTTCTGTTACCCTTGAAATTACTGCAAAGGCAAAAAAGATGAAGGATGAGGGAATAGACGTTATAAGTTTTGGAGCAGGAGAGCCGGATTTTAATACTCCTTTAAACATCCAAAATGCTGCAATAGAAGCTATCAAAAAAGGATTGACAAGATATACTGCAGCTTCAGGAATATTAGAACTTAAAAAAGCTATATGTGAAAAATTAAAAAGGGAAAACTCATTAGAATATAAACCATCCCAAATTGTTATATCTAACGGAGCTAAACATTCAATATATAATGCGCTTCAAGCAATTTGTAACCCAGGGGATGAAGTTATAGTGCCAGTTCCTTATTGGGTTAGCTATCCAGAATTAATAAAGCTAGTAGATGCTGTTCCTGTTTTTGTTAAAACTAAAGAAGAAAATAATTTTAAGTATACAAAGGAATCATTAGAAGCAGCAATTACACCAAAAACTAAGGCAATTATTTTAAATAGCCCTAATAATCCAACTGGAACAGTTTATACTAAGAAGGATTTGGAGTTTATTGCCGAGATAGCAGTAAAACATGATTTAATTATAATTTCAGATGAAATTTATGAAAAGTTGATATATGATGGAACTGAACATATTAGTATTGCCTCATTGGGCAATGAAATTAAAGAAAGAACCATAGTAATTAATGGAGTATCAAAGGCTTATGCTATGACTGGATGGAGAATAGGATATACTGCTTCAAACGAAGAAATAGCAAAATTAATGTCCAACCTTCAGAGCCATGAAACATCTAATCCAAATACCATCGCTCAATATGCAAGTCTTGAAGCTATAAATGGTCCTCAGGAAGATATAGAAATAATGAGAAGAGAGTTTGAAAAAAGAAGAAATTACATGGTTGATAAAATAAATTCTATAGAAGGTTTATCCTGTGTTAAGCCATTAGGTGCCTTTTATGTAATGATAAATATAACAAAGATTAAAGGCAAAAAAATAAAGGGTTATACTATTAATAGTTCAGTTGATTTTTGCAATGCACTTTTAGAACATTCAAAAGTCGCAGCAATTCCAGGAGAAGGTTTTGGAGACGATGATTATATTAGATTATCTTATGCGACTTCAATGGAAAATATTATAGAAGGCTTAAATAGAATAGAAAGCTTTTTAAAGTAAGGGGGTCATCCCCTTATTTATTTTTGCGTATTTTCTTTAAAATATTTAAAGTTTATTTCCCTTGAATTAAAGTTAAACATAATATTATAATTATTATGTTAATAT